>JBAZQT010000006.1:0-59911 GCA_041645055.1 Methanoregula sp.
GCAACCGGAACGGTGAACCTTACTCCCCATTTCTCCGGGATGTCCTCCGGAAGACGGAGATTCTCGGAACTGGCCTCTGTCCCCCTCGCAGGAAAAAAACCAGGAAACCGGATGGGGAAGATGATGCCATCTCGCGGGAACTCTGGCTCCGCTCAAGGCATGGCACGTGGCGGTTCTTCCGCCTTACCAGCGAATATCTCGTCGAACTGGGACAGGATGGTCATCCACTCCTCGGGAAAACCGCAGCCAACCCGTAAAGTGGACCGGAGTGCGAGGTAAGACAATATCCTTTTTTTATCCTTTGCCAGAAAGTCTCTCCCGTAAGACTTGTGATCGTAATACCGGTTTCTCCTCCGATGGAGGGACAATCATCCCTGAGGGAGGATCCCTGTTTTTGAGTGAACTCACCTCGTGGATATCCAGTGATTACTTCGAATAAACCATAACGAGTTCTTCTCGTGTACTGACCTCATGGGTGTTCAGTGAGTACCCTCAAAATACGCCCTATACGGGCTCCGATTGCCCATTTTTTCCAAGTTGGAGGGAATAATTCGGCAAAACGAGGGAATAATTCGGTCCGGTTTGGGTGTTTTTACGCCGGAAAACAACAGGTCATAATTAGCAGTATTTGGGAGGCGAAAAGGAGGAGCGATCATGGTTTAGGAGGGGGCACAGTGTAAAAACCGAAATAAACGGGCAATAAAATATCATTTTTGGAATTGGCCGCTGTCACGATAAGAGGGCAAACCAGGTTTCATTCATTCCCATTTTTGCGAAATCATCCGGCAAATCTCCTGTTCCGGATTCTCTTCAAATGCCCGCAAAATTCTCCGTTTTGCCCTCTGAAAAGTTATTCAGCCAGACCCATCTCTCCCTGCATCCTATAATGATATGTCAAAGGGCCCCGGCGACGAAGGAGAAAAACCCTCCTCCTTTGGGAATGTTTGCGCAGACCTTCCCGAAAAAAAACTTACCAGAGATTCGCGGAGCGGATCTAAAAACCCCTCGAAGAACCCCAACTCAGGTTCTTCTCATCGTAAAAGGTTCTCAATGAACCTTTCAAAAAACCAAAAACAAGGAGATACAAAACATGGCAGATTTCGTACAAAAAACCAACGTAAAGACCGCGGTCCGCACTCTTGCGAACCCGATAGAAGACGTGGCAGCATTCAACACGATCGTACAGTCGGTCCTGACCGGCAACCCGTTCGGGTGTGTTGCCTATGCAGTTTCAGGGGTCAGCCACCCGGGCGTGGAGAAGACAAAGGAGACCTATGTGGCAAAGATCCTGTACCAGGACGCAGATGCCAAAACCGTTGGCACTGACTCCGGGAAATTCAACTCGGTTGCCGGGTTCAATGCCGGTGCTGCCGTATTCCTCGCGAGTGCGCCCCTCACCACAGCCCATACCGGCACACCGGTACGGGATCTGGACAACGAGACCTATTCGGCTACGGTCAAATACCGTGACCCGAACGGGGAACTCTACATGGTCACCTTCGGCCGTGATAGCGTGAGCCTCACGTCCTACTCGGACGACGCCATCCGGATAAAAGTCGAGACATGGGCCGACACGGTGGCGGCATTAGCCTAAGGTATACAGGACCGTGAGACGGGAGGAGAGCAAAGATTCCCGGTGAGCCGGGTAACTGGCGGGTAATTGAGGGAAGACCAGACGGGTTTGGTCCGGGGGTCACTGACTTCGGCGTGTGGACCTGGCAGGTTTCCCCGGCAAAAACTCGGGTACCGGCACATCAGGATACCCTTACTCTACCCCAACTCAACCGGGCAGGCAACAGAGAGGAGAAAAAAGATCTCCTCTGTTCCTATCCCAATTTTTCAGGAGGTTTACTATGGAAACTGAAGTTATGGGGATCATCCTTGGAGCAGTGCTCCCGGTCTATCCTTTATTGCTTGTCATCTACCAGAAGATCGGCAGGTATGATGAGATTGTAGAGGAGTTCAAACGACTCCGTACCGAACACGAGCACTACCGGGAGGTGCATCATGGAATCTGAACCAACACCGGTCGCAACCGTGACTGGCCTCTACCGGGGAACCTGGAGCGGCCTTGAACCACTGACAAAAGATACTCCGCTCACCCTTGACGAAGTCCGGAGAAACCCGCTCTTCTACGAGCTGGAACTCCACCCGGAAGGGGGTGATGAGAACCTGATCATTGATGTAATCTACGACAATATGGCGCCGATACGCCTTCAGGATCTCATGAGGGGAACGGATATCCCGCAGGGCATCCGCTTCTGGCCCGACTGGTTCGATATCCCGCCCTACCGGGAGATGCATGATACGGACGGCCGCCGGGTTTACCCGCGGGCACCGGGCATCCACACGGTCCGGATCCGGACTGCCCGGAGAAAATTCAACCGGATGGGAAAAGGCAGGGATTTCAGCCCGGCCAATGGCGGGTACACAAGCCCGGTGTTTGAGTTCATGATCGCTGCGGACGGGGACGATGTTTGAGAACGTGGTGCAGACCCGGATCGCCATTTGTGGTGCCGGGATTCTGCTCGCCATTATTTTTCTCGTATCGCACCTGCCGCTCATCCTCCTCATCGCGCCGGTTGCCATCCTGTTTCTCGGGATAATAGCCGACCCGGAAGAGACGCATGCAGTATGGTACGGTATGCTGCACACGGTCGGCATATTTGACCTGTCGGTGCTGGATGAAGAAGAACAGACGACCTGCACGGTGAAAAAACACTACTTCTGGTTCGGCGATGTGGGAATGGCGGCAGTGATGGCACTCGTGTTCAGCGTTCCGTTGGGGCTGTTCCTGGCACAGAGAACGGATATCACGCTCGCGTTTATTGCCGCTGCACTCCTGTTCCTGCCACTCTTTGTCTTCCTGCCCCGGCTTATCCAGCAGGGAATGAAGGCAGATACCGCAGCAATCCTTGACACGTTAGGGAAGAACGAGCTGGTGAAGAAGGTATTCTGGACAGTGTTCGCTACACTCGCGGGACTTGTGCTGGTCCGGGTCGTGGACCCGGTGACCGCACAGCAGCTTGTGGGAATGATTGCCGGGATTGGGGGGTGACGGTAGAGACCACCCCTTCTGTTTTTTTCACCGTAAAACCATTGCCCGAAAGAAAAATCCCTCTCCCTTTTTTTTCTGCCCCAGACTTCACCAAAACCGTTTTCCCCATGCCCGGCAAACAACCCGATAGAGCACATTATGGATGTCCAGCTACTCTATGTTACCTTCACCAACAAAAAAGTTGTAACAAGCATGATCCTCCTGGGGATTGTCCTCGGGCTTGTCCTCTCGTCCCTGTTGCGTTTCTTAGCGGGAAAGTGGTACATGCCTACGGTCTTTGTCGGTATCTGCCTTTTTGTCGCCATTGTGTACATGTACTGGCTTGACGGCCAGGACTGGCGGAATATGTAATACGATCGGCTGGGATCCTGGCCCGGCCACCTCCCCGTTTTTTTAGCATTCACACAAACTTCCCGGTTAGCTGAATGATGCGGCACCATCCAGCAAACCGGGTCCTCGACCACATGGAAGAAAAGAAGTGAGAACAAAAAGGGCAGGGGAATTCCCCTGCCTGTTGTTTTTGCATGCTGTGATGGATACTAAACCTGAATATACATTTATCTCTGAACATTTGGAGTTTTATGGTAGGTGGTTATGAGTCTGAGCCAGTTTGGGTACTTTAAGATGAAATCCAGTTTGCGATACATATCAAGAACATCATGTTTGGGGTTTCCGAGTGGGAAATAAACAGATATGCCATGTGCATTTTTTACGTCTTCGCCTCCTATAATATTAATGATAATTTTTTCATCCAGCAGAGTGAGGAGGCACGCTGCAGAGTCTGTGATGCTCTTCTGTGTTATGTTTTTCTGACACAGCAATACAAAATCATATAAATCAATATAATCTCTTTCTCCGAATCGCTGCATGGAGGTTAGGATATCAATTATTGTGGGTTTTATGGTTTTGAGTGCTTCCGTGAGTATTGCGGCAAAAACATCCAGACCTTTAGCGGCCTTTTCAAAAGAATCAGTTCGAGTTGCTGATTGAGTGATATTGTGACCGGTTGCCGGGTAGGATTCTTTGTATAATGTAACGATTTTTTTTGCTAACTCTCCATTATTCACATCTTGATTTGAGCTCATATAGTTCAATATTGGCTGGTACGGCCATCCTGCTGACGGCTCGGTTTCTTCGGAACCTATGATGATTTCGGTGATATCCTTAATCTGGTAAATAATTTCAAACATGTTCATCAGGCAGGCATCAAAAGCGATAATATCAAGTTTCTGCTTAGGAATAGCGAGTGCCGATTTAAGCTCAAAGTTGTCGAGGAAATCGCGGGATGTATCATCCAGGCATATACTTTTCGATTGGATTGTAGATCGTTCACTTATATTTTGCAGATGACCAGTCATTGCCGTCTTCTGGATAGTTTGAACCGGGATGGATTGGCGTTGCCCCTCTTCAAGGTAGGGTGGATAAAATGTATATTATGGATTTCTGAGAGAATGGGAGACTCGTACAAGAAGAAGGACTATCCCTTGAGTATCTCTGGAAAGTTCGAGGAGATACGACAACAGGCAAAATTTTTTATTTGAATTTCTTGTGGATTTGATAGTATAATAGATTGTGTTTTTAGTAGATGATATATACTCACAAAAAATATTTATGCAATGAAATAGATCATCATGAATTATGAACGTCCCGAAAATTTTAGGTGTGATCATTAAATCGTACAGTAAGTGGGGTGACTTACCGACTGATCCTAGCTTCCCCTACAAACTCGAATATACAGCCACTTTAGATCCTCAAAAATATGACAAAGATAAATATACGAAATTATTTTGTAAAATATCCAATCCCGGAACCAGTTCCTATCTTTTTCTGTGCGCTACAGTCCACCGAGGCGAGAAAATTGATGAAGGTACAACCATCGCTTTACTAGAAGATACTACATTGAAATTATCCCCGGAAGATCAAGAAACATTCTGTGGTCACAATTTTAAAACTGTCAATCATAGGTCTCCTTTTTCCGGAGAGGAACATATTTTCTTTTGCGATTTCCAAGTTGATTATAGCAATCAAGATATATGGTTCCAGAAAGGAATAATGACCATTATTCTAAGGCTTGGAACGGGGGATCAAAATAATAAAGTTGACGCGTGGCTACCTTCACAACAATTTCAATTGACTATCACTGAATGAATCGGCAAATATTCTGTCTTAATTAACTACCTTTTTTCAAGAGTAAGTTCATACATTTATTCTAAAGAGATCCTTGCTTATCTCACAATCTTCCCCCCACCGATACCCTCAATACTTCCGGCCCTCCAGTGAGATCTATGGCTACTCTTCGTTCAGCCGCACTCGCGGCAACCTGTATCCTGGGCCCTCTTGTCGCCGGTACCGTTGTGGGCTTTCTCACGATGGGCGGGATCCTTACCTGGTATGCCACGCTCAACAAACCCTGGTTCACGCCACCGGGTTACGTCTTCGGCCCGGTCTGGACCGTCCTCTATATCCTGATGGGAATCTCCCTGTACCTTGTCATTTCCCAGGGATGGGAAAAGAAACCCGTAAAAACCGGGGTGCTTCTCTTTGGCCTCCAGCTGGTAGCAAACCTGGTATGGTCGTTCCTGTTCTTCGGGATGCAATTGCCCCTCGCCGGCCTTGCAGATATTCTCCTGCTGCTTGTTCTTATTGTCGCAACTATCGTGGCATTCCACCGGGTATCAAAACCTGCTGCCCTGCTGCTCGTCCCTTATATCGCCTGGGTCTGCATCGCCACGGCCCTGAATACGGGAATCGTGCTCCTGAACTAACATGGCCCCCCACGGTGAAAAAACCCGGGAGATCACCGGCACCCCATAGTATCGCATGAGTGTTTCACCATCTTCTCCCCATTTACTTCCCGCATTCCCGTACAACAAAACGAATCCAATGCGACAGACAACAACCCTTCATGATAACGCAGGGAGCTTCGCGGGTACCAACGGATCATCCTGCAAAAAAGAATCCATCCCGGCAAAAGAAGAAGGACAGGCAAGGTAAGAATGCGCTTGCCGCACTACCCGAGTACTCCCTTTCTGAATTCCTTGAAAATGAACCCGACCTCAACTCTGTATCGAACCTGAGAGTGCGGTACAAATGAAAGCAAAAATAGTCCTTGTTCATTTCCTTTTACGGATCTCTCCGGGTTAAAAGCTGCTGCCGGCAATAATTATTCACAAAAGTGAGCAGGATGTTTCCCGGTCATAGAATCTCTCGCAACAATCTGCCAGACACAAGTACTCTTAGCTAAGATCTCTATAATCAAAGATCTCTATTGAATTATTATCAGGCTATGGAAAATCCCCGGTGATTTGCATTTCCTATTATCGTGGGAAAAAAGTCAAATCGGAAGAATTTGCGCTTTAATAATAATTTTCGTTCTAATTTTCGTTTTAAAAATGATTTTCGTTCTAAAATTGACATCTCAGGCATTGCCTTAACTGTATCAAAAAATAGGTATACGTTCGATCAAAATGGTCACAGGAAAAAAATATGAAAACAAATCTTTGGTTTATTGTCGGGCTTATGCTCATAGCATTTGCAGCGACGGTTGCGCCAGTGATGGGTGCTGATGCGACTGCTATAGTTTCAGGTAATATGGCTTCAGATGTTTCTATATCGACCGTTGGAGAGATTACGGACTGGGTATTGGTTGCCGGTGCCGCTCCCAATGTGAACACGGATGCCCAACTCAGTATTTCTGCAAACAGTCCCTTTACCATTTCCGCAAAAGATGAGCTGCCTGCTCCCAAACCCGCTGGTACTGATGGAAGAATGGCAGAAGTCGTTGTTTTAACGGGAACGTATCCGGCAACAGCGGCCGGGGGCAAATCTCTCTTAACACCACTCGCGATCGACAGTACTACGACAAACTTCGTACTAGCAACGAGTCTCGTAGGATTAACTGCCAGCCCCCAGACGATATATACTTCTGATGGAGCACACGGATATTCCAATCAACTGCTGCCAGTGACGTTCAAACAAATGGTTGGTTTAACTGAGCCCCGTGTATCATATCCCGGTAATGCTTTCCGTATCCCGGTGGTATTCACGATTACCGTAGCAGCATAACAAATGACTCCGGATCGGAATATCATTTTTTCATTTTGGGATTTCGGAAGAATCCTCATCGGGGCATACAGATCCCTGTCTGAAAAAGGGGAATGTATACCGGGTAGTGATAACTTTCGTGAGAGGAGCATGGGCGTGATTTCCCTGTTCCCGATTTATAGAAAAAATACGATATCACTTGGGACCAAGTCATCTGCCTGAGGTTTTATATGAGAAAATATTGCCAAGGATCTTTAGGATCGATAATTCCCGTTGCAATCTTCGTAATGCTGGTATTACTCAGTTTCAATACCGTATCTGCCCTCAGTGTTTCCGGTGCGGTATATACCGGAAGCATTGCAGCTGGCGGAACGGACACACACCGGTTGGGAATCGGTATTGGGCCCGGTGAAGAAGCTCTTGATGTCGGTATTGAGGTTATGGGGCTGGGCCAGGCCCTGGACAAGAATTTCGTCTCCCTCAATCCGGTTAACGATCCCGGTCCCTTTTCAGCACGGACATTCATCACGCTTGATAATAGCAATATACACCTCGATCCCGGGACAACCCGGTACGTTAATGCAACGATAAAATTGCCATCTGATGTCGGTGCCGGGGGAAGGTACGCGACTATCTACATTCATGGTATCTCCACTGCGGGAAAAGCACTTACAACAGCAGTAATTGTTCCCGTCCTGGTCACTGTTTCCGGCCCGGGTCCGACCGTCAGCGGGAGTATCACCAGTGTCAGTGTGGGGGAAGTAACCAATGGTCAGCCAATAGCAATCACCACGACATTTAAGAATACCGGAAATTATCATTATCCCCGTTCCGTCAACACGGTAACCGTGACCGATGTAAATAAGAATGTCCTCTCAACTGTGTCAACACAACCTTCAGCATTTTCAATCATACCGGGAAATAGCGTTCAATATATCGTAACACCCGAGCTGCAGAATCTTCCGGTCGGAACCTATACCGCAGATTCCCAGGTCACCGTGGGGAGTGGCACGGTTCTTGATGAGAAGACTACGACATTTAATGTAAAGGCGAACTACACTCCCCCGATAACCGAGTCCAGCACCACGCTCACCCAGGGAAGTGCGGGAACCCTGACCTCGCCCGATGGCCGGTACTCGGTCTCGTTCCCCCAGGGTGCAGTGCTGGGTGACGCTGTGGTTACGTTAAAACCCTACTCCCGGGATAAGCTTCAACCCGCCCCGCAAGGTGCAAAACTGGGAGCAACCAGTTTTGAGATCGCCGGACTTACCGGACTACTCAGCAAGGACGCCACGGTCCGTGTCACCTATACCGCAGACGACTTGGCAGCTGCAAGCGGGGATACGTCCCAGTTGAAACTCTCCTATTATGATCCTGGCCAGGGTGCATGGGTTATATTACCCACGCAGGTGGATACCCCGGGTAACAAGCTGACTGCAACAACAAACCACCTGAGTGCCTGGGCAGTCATGGTCTCTTCAACAACCGGTGTCATGGCATCCGGGGCTGCACCCGCAAGAGCACCGAGCCAGGCTCCTGTACCGCTGGCGGTGATACTATCAGCTCTCATTATCATGGTTATTGCAGCCGGGAATTGTGCCCGGCATAAGGAAATGAATGAAAAATAATTTTTTGGTTTTGGTAATCATCTGCTTTTCACTCTGCCTGACTTCAGGATTTCTGTGGACTATCGCCGACGCGGGAAATACTGCAAACATGGTGATTACCGCAAGAAGCTCCCTTGTCGGTTATAATATATCAGCCACCGGAATCGGTACCGATAATGCCACGATCACCTGGAAAACGAACGGTGATGCAAACAGCGCCGTTGAGTACGGTACCACAACCGGTTATGGCTCAACCCGTACGAGTGAAATGACAGAACTCTCGCATACCATCCATATGTCCGGCCTCTCCTCCGGTGCGGTATACCATTATCGGGTTATGTCGACTGCTGATGATGGGGCATCCATGACCAGCGCAGATGCGAGTTTTAAAACCCTTAACCCCTCAGGAACAACGGTCTCTTATGGAATCCTCGGAACAACATTCCCCGGAATCTCCCCTGGTACGGGTGCCGGTGTCCGGAATGTCATACTCGACCTTTCGGCTATTTCAGGGACAACCCAGATTTCCGGAAACACGGTTACTATCAGTCATCCGGGAAATGGCTGGTCCACACTGCAGGCAACCGGAACAAGGGTAACAAGCAATGGCGAGACCACCCGTATTGACAATATACAGGGCGTTGTCATGGAAAGCATTCCCGTTACGGCGAACCTTGGCGGGAATATCGGAACAGTCAGCACCTCACTCAATGTCGCACAGACTCAGCTCGTTTCCGGTGCGGTAATCGGGCAGAATGTCATCCAGGGTGCGAGTACTTCTGCTGCTGATGCCTTCCAGCTTGCAGCAGCAGCCCGAGACCTCACTATTGTGTCTGTCGCCTATACCGTTGAATTCTTAAACACCGGGCCCCTGAACGCCAACATGGGCCCCGACGGGGTCACGGTCAAGCTGAGCATTGATCATGCGTGGGTTGTTGCGAATGCTCCGGACGGTGATCGGAATAATATCAGGATCATACGGTTCAGCGAGGACGGTACAAAAGAAGTTCTCACCACACAGTATACCGGCAGCCAGGGCTCCACCGATTATTTCAGAGCGGCATCACACGGGTTCTCGGTGTTTGGCATGGTTGCCGTTGCTGCCGCACATAGTGGCGGTGCTGGTTGGAGTAGTGATAGCGGCGGAGGCGACTCTGGATCCTTTACCATCGCTAATAGCCCCCTCACCGTCATACAGCAGCTCGCACCCCCTGCAGAAGCGTCAAACACCCCGGTTGAGAGGAGCGGACCTCTCACGAGCGTACCGCTTACCGCTGATCTTGTCGGCCTCCCGGGAGTTTCGGTAACCTGGGCAACCCGGATCAACGACAACCCGGTGACGGACGCATATATTACCACCGCTATTCAGCAAGACACCACCCCGTCCACCCTGAATGCGTTCATAACAGCGCTGCACCTTGCTGGACAGGATATCGGAAACCTTGCGTATGTCATGATAGTCCAGAAGACCGGTCTCATCTCAACCGGACCTGCCACCATTACCATGACAATACCGCAGGATTGGGTAACCCGGAATGGAGGTACCGATGCAATCAGGATTGTCAGGATGGGTGATGACGGAACGAGCGAAGTCCTCCAGACTTCCTTTGTCGGCTATGACAGCGACAGCAGCTACCTGATCTTCAGGGCAGCATCACCGAAAGGACTCTCGACGTTCGGTCTCGTTGCAGTGAAATCGTATATGCTCGCACCAATGCCCACATCGGACCTGGTAACACCGACCCAGGCACCGGTAACCCCTTTCACCAAACCATCAACCGGTCTACCCCTTATGGGGATTGCCGGGGTCATTGCAGCAGCCATGGTGATCATTATCGGAGTCGCACTGCTGCGGTTCCGCCGGAGGAATACGTGAAGAGCACACCATTCTTCTCCCTCACTTCATTTTTGTCTGGTGGGATCAGGTAAATTTTTTTCAGGTTCACTTGATTTTTTGATAAAAGCGCCGCCCGAATTTTTTTAAGTCAAAGTCCTGTAGAGGTTTTTCGTGCAGAGTGGCCGGGGAATTTCCGGTAAGGCTCTCACGCGGAATCACGTGACAGTGGCATCTCCTTACTAACCGCCCGGCCGCGTTACCGCCATTGAACCCTGGCGATACCCGGCCCGTCAGGTATATCTGGATATCCCTCTTTCCCATACCTATGAAGATCGCAATCTCCATTCTTCTCGTAATTCTTGCCGTAATCGCCTGCGGGTGCACAACCCAGGCCCCGGTAGCAGCACCGGTCGCAACTCCCGCTCAAATAACCACAGCCGCCACCCCCGTCCTCACCGGTATCTGGACCGGAACAGGAATTGGGCATTCAAAGGCCGAGGGCTTCCGTGAACTTACATCCCTGGTCTTTAACATCTCGGAACAGAAAGGGCAGGCCTTTAGCGGTACCAAGGAGTTCACCCGGCCCGACGGCAAGTTCTATTCCGAGAAGTTCTCCGGGGTCATATCCCGGAACGGTGAGATCATCTTCGCTGACCATGATCGCAATGGTATCAGCTTCGGGAAATTAACCGGGCCTGATGCCATGGAAATCCGGTATCTCGAGGATGGAGCCGATGCAAAGGTCTTCATTGACCTGCTCAACCGGAAGAAAATTTAAAAAAAATTCCGCTTTTTTTAATCAAATACCAACGTCAATACCCGTTCTTCCCCATCACAACCCCGCGTATCCCGCCCCGGGGCTCTTTGACATCCCCGACATACCGGGGGATCATGTGACAATGGCAGTGCATCACCGTCTGGCCGGCAGCCACACCGGTATTGAACCCGATATTATACCCGGCTGGCGTGAAATTCTCTTCGATTACTTGTTTGCATTCATCGATCAGGGCAAACATGGCGAGCTTCTCTTCAACCGTCATCGAAAAAAGAGTCGGTGTATGCCGGTAGGGCATCAGGAGCAGGTGGCCCTTGCTTGCGGGAAACCGGTCCCAGCGGGCATAACAGAGCTCGTTTTTTGCTACAATATCATCGGCAAACGGCTTGCAGAACGGGCATTTCACAGGTTCCATGTTCAGAGACATTTTAGACATTGATAGCGTATGAATTTTTTTTATTTACCGTGCCGGTCCGGGACCCGGACTGTGAGGGCGATGAGTCCCATTTGAGCGTCAAATTTCCGATCTATACATCCACTCCCTGCACTTTCACTCCGCCTGCCGGGTCCCTTATCCTCACGAGTCCCGACACTCCGTAATACAGGAAAGCGATTTACAACATGAAACATAAAACTTCGATAGCGAAACTACCCAAAGACCCCCTCCTCCCTCTCGTTAAAGAAATCCGGGATCTGGTTCAAAGCGCTCGCAGGTCCGCAAGCCAGAACATCAATACCCTGCAGGTCATCACCAACTTTAAGATCGGTCGACAGATTGTGGAATATGAACAACAGGGAAATAAACGGGCAGAATACGGAAAGCGAACACTCATAGAACTCTCGCATCGACTGACTGGAGAGTTAGGACGTGGCTTTTCAGCAACAAATCTTGAGTACATGCGCCGGTTTTACCTCGATTATTATGAAACGGTACCGCAAATTCCCCAGACAGTGTCTGGGAAATTGCCCGCCAAAACCCAGACAGAAACACCAATTGCGCAAACACTGTCTGCGCAATTACCGACCAAAACACAGATGGAAACTCCAATTCGGCAGACAATGTCTGCCCAATTCACCCCACGGTTCACCCTTAGCTGGTCACACTACATTTTCCTCATGAATATCGATAATCAGGATGAGCGCCGGTTTTATGAAATAGAATCCGGACAAAACCAATGGTCGCTTTCCGAGCTCAAACGCCAGTTCGACTCCGGGATCTATGAACGGCTCGCAATCAGCCGGGATAAAAATGGAGTCATGGCTCTTGCACAGAAAGGTCACTTACTTGAAAAACCCGAAGATATGCTCAAGAATCCCATGGTTCTCGAATTCCTCGGGCTCGATGAGAAAACGGACTACTCCGAGAGCGATCTGGAATCCGCCATTATCGACAAACTGGAAACCTTTTTGCTGGAACTTGGTAAAGGATTCCTTTTCGAATCCCGGCAGAAACGGTTCACCTTCGATGCTGATAATTTCTATGTGGACCTCGTCTTCTACAACCGCATTCTCCGGTGCTATGTCTTAATCGACCTTAAGATCGGAAAACTGACTCATGAAAATCTCGGCCAGATGCAGATGTACGTCAATTATTACAACCGCGAAGTAAAACTTACTGATGAGAACCCGACTATCGGAATGATTCTCTGCAGGACGAAGAACGATGCCCTCGTCAAACTCACCCTGCCTGAAAATGCGAACATCTACGCATCCCGGTATCAGCTCTACCTCCCCTCAAAAGAGGAATTGAAGCAGAAACTAATCGAATGGTCTGAAACGGCATCCGATACTATCGGAAGTGACAGAACCAACGAATGAATATGGTATAAAAAATTTAAAATCAAGCGAAATAATAGTTTAAAAAAGAATCAAGGAAGGTTCCCATCCCCGGAACATTCCCTCTGCCTTTCCTCACTCATCGCAATGAGCTGCTCGAATATTTTCTGCGTGGCCACCGGATCGATCCGGGCTTCGACAGCCTGGTCAAAAACCGTATTCAGGACTTCAGAAGCCCGGTGCTCATCATGGACCGGCATACCTGCATGGATCTTGATTTTGGCAATCTTTCCTGCAAGATCCTGCCGGTGTGCAATGAGCCGGATGATCTCTTTATCCGTCTTTGTAATCTCTGCCCGTACGGCTTCGAGCGACATATGATATACATATCTCCAGCATTCACATAAACGTGTTTATCCCCGCCAAAACACCAAAGAAGATATCGCAAGAGCACCCTATCTGATCCAGTGATTATATGCTTGAACGAATATCCCGCCGGGAAGAATTTGATCTTTTTATATCGTGGATAGCGATATCCATATCGTTTGCGATCATCAAGATCGCCCCCTATGGAATAACCGGGCCCATGAGATCGATCGATCCCGTTCTCGCACTGATCTCGTTTGGTATAGCCCTTCTCACCGTAGGTATCGGGTTTATCCTGCATGAGATGGCCCACAAGTTTACAGCGATAAAATTCGGGTACTGGGCGGAATTCAGAAAAGACAACATCATGCTGCTCTTTGCCGTGCTCCTTGCAGCCCTTGTCGGCTTTGTCTTTGCAGCCCCGGGCGCAACCGTCATCTACAGCAATTCCGCGACCGGGCAGGGCCTGACTAAGAGGGAGAACGGTATCATCTCGGCATCGGGGCCGGTTGTCAATCTCCTGCTCTGCATCCCCTTCGGTGTGCTGGTCCTGGTCAGTGCCTCGCTTACCGGCTTTTCCAGTATCCTGCTTGCCCAGATCGGTATCTTCGGCATCCAGATCAATGCCATGATCGCGGCATTCAACATGATCCCGGTCAGTATCCTTGACGGCAGAAAAGTGATGGCGTGGAACATCCCGGTCTTTGCCCTGCTGATCATAGCCTCGTTTGGGACGCTCGTGGCATCGTTCTATCTTCTTTAATCCCCCACAATTTTTTCATGCGGGTGAAACGCCCGGTTTATCCCGTCTTTAACGTTTCAATAACCCCGACAACCGTCTGTCCTTTTAGAAATGCATCCTTGAGTGCAGTCGGGTGATTTTTGATTCCCTTGAATTCATCCATATTATTGGCAATGATATTGTCGTAGTATTCGAACCCGGTACCGTTGAAGATGGCAGTGATCGCAGGAAACGCCCCGTCAAAGACATGGTCCCAGTTCTGTCCGGCCGTGGAGATGAAGAGCCCTTTATGCTGTTTGATGTGTTCATCCGGGAAAAAGAGCGTTTTTAAAACAAATTTCCGGGCCCAGAGATACTGTCCCCGGTCGATCAACCCTTTGAGTTCTGCCGTGATCCCCATCGTATAGATGGGTGAGGCGACCGCGATACAATCGGCTGCCAGTATTTTATCAAAGAGGAGGATTGCATCATCCTTCACCACGCACTCGCCATTCTTATGGCAGGCATTGCAGCCCCGGCAGGGCGCATAAGTCAGATCCTTGAGCACCACTTTCTCAACCGTTGCACCGGCTGCACGTGCTCCCTCTAAGAAACTGTCGAGCAGGGTCTCTGTATTTCCGTGCCGGTGCGGGCTTCCGGATATGCCAAGAACGGTTACGGTCATGGCACTCACGCAGCGAGCCGCTTTTTGATCTCGGCAAGCACGGATTTTCCGAGTTTCTCCGCATCGGTCCGGGCGGTGGGATGCAGGTCGATTGCCCCTTTCTCATCCACGTTATTTACCATCAGGTAGGAGATGTCGGCATCCTTTATGTCAATGACATGGTAGAAGCATTTCACTGACGGGACGGCAGCGTCAAAAACATGGCCCCAGTCCTGTCCGGCAGATGCGAGAAAGACCCCGAGCCTCTTGCCCTTGCGTTCTATAGGAACAACCGGGAGTTTGAGCACATATTTACGGGATCGGAATACCTGCGCCCGGTCGATCAAGGCCTTTGGCTGCGACGCGATACCCATACAATATATCGGAGAAGAGAGCAGGATAACGTCAGCTGCAATGATCTTGTCATGGTAGATGTCCATGCCATCGCGCTGCACGCATTTATTGAGTTTCTCGCAGGCATTGCATCCCTTGCACGGATTGATGTTGGCATCGGTTAAGGCAACTTTCTCAATCACTACGTCCGGGTCTACGATCATCCCGCCCAGTACCCAGTCCAGCAGTGTCTCGGAGTTGCCATGCCTGCGGGGACTTCCGGCAAAGGCGAGGACTTTGATCGGCATACCCGTATCTTTGTCATGCGTCATAAAAAAGGATTGGATGGTTGCTGAAAAGGAGCACGCCTTGTTGAGCGGGATGGAGTGCAGGCCATTCGTCCAACAATTGTCATGGCTCGTTGGATAGGCTCATGGTGTACCTGAACAGATACACTAATTATAGTAAAAAGCGTCAGAGTATGCGTATCATAACGGTTCAAGGGTGAAGGAGCGAACTGACTACATGCAACACAAAAAAAACTGCACGAATCGCGAATCCGGCGTTTCAGAAGTAATTGGCGCCGTACTGCTCATTGCTCTCGTAGTTGTTGCTGTTGCAATCGTAGGTGTCGGGTTGTTATCACAGCCACTGCCAAAGCAAATTCCTGTACTCGAAGCGATTATCTCCAGTTTCGGAGATACAATACAAATCTTCCATAATGGTGGAGATCCGCTGCAAAAGGAAGACTTAATGATTCTTGTCGATGATCAGGATAAAACAGAGAACTTTTTTAAAGGGGCGGATTTGTGGTCCCTGGGCGACTTGCTGACATACACGTCCCCTGATTCCCGAAATCCTGAAAATGTGAAGATTGTTTATACGGGTGCTGGTGCGTCTGCGATTTTGTCCTCTGCAAATTTCGGGAAAATCGGCATTGTTCCTACGATAACACCCGCTCCCCCGGCACCTGTTGCCGCAGGATTTACCGGTACACCCACTTCAGGAGTAAAACCCCTGGGAGTCCAGTTTACCGATGCCTCAACCGGACCGGTGACTTTGTGGTCCTGGACATTTGGTGATGGTAACACGTCCACCGTTCAGAGCCCGCAGCATACCTATCCGAATGCAGGCACGTATTCTGTGAGCCTTACCGTAAGCAACGGTACCGGGACCAATACCCTGACACGGACGAATTTCATTCAGGTAACAAAAAAGTCGTTTGTCGATTTCGTCATTAATGAGAATGTCTTTGTCTATGGAAGTCAGTTGAGCTTCGCCGGTGATTATGTTTCCGGGCCTGGTTCCACGGTTGTCATTACCGGGCCCCTGACCACAAGTGACCTGAATGGAGGCACCTCTATAGATGTCACAACCATCTACATCGATGGTGATGTGAATCTGAACGGGGGGAGTGCAGGATTGGGATCTCTCAGCAAGCCTGGAGCCATCTATGTCAATGGAGACATGACGTTAGGGAACGGTGCCCGGAACATCTATGGTGATGTGTATGTTACGGGTAATTTCAAATTAAAAGACGCCCGGATCCATGGAAATGTGTATGTTGACGGCGATCTTGCCTTGGACTGGACACCAACGCTAGACAGTAATGCACGGATTTATTATAAAGGTACATTCACTCATCCCCCAACCATGGGTACAGACATTCTATCCAGGTGTATCCATCAGGCACCAGTACCGGGATTTACTATGCCTGACCTGGAGATACCTCCGGTAAAATCCTCTGGCTGGTATACTGCACGAGGCTATGTATCAGGGGGAGCATTGACCAGCAATATGAAAATAGTTGCAGACAGTTATTCCTCTTCATCGTTCCGACCCACTGCAAATAATGTGATAATTGTAGCGCGCAATGGCGATATCACCTTGACTGGATTAGGGAGTAGTGGAGTAACCGGTGTACTATTTGCCCCCAATGGAAAGGTGACCTTTAACGGGGGGTTCTTTGAGGGACTTGTAATCGCCCGCAATGGCTTTGAGGTCACCAGTGGCGGGACTCAGGTAACTTTCAGGAATCTTGATGTGTACATCAGTAATCCTGACGATTATCCATTTTAAAAAAAATTACTATCAGCCCCAAAAAATATGTTGCAAGAAACCGGGTACGGAATACGCGCCAGTAGTGCATTCCTCAATAAATTATCTTTTGATAGTCATTTCTCTCGAATTTCGCTCAAATAAATAATTAGAGCAGATTTTTGCAAGGTCGTTTTTTGAGGGGGGAAAAATTACTATTAATTGCGCTCATTCTGACGTGAATGCAAAAAAACAAAGTTAACAGGCATTTACTTTGAGTTTCTGTTAAAAAAAGAGAAATGTTGGCAATGATTACCCGGGACACGGCGACAGAATTCTTCGCTGTTTTGAATGGATAACGCTTGAACAGAGTAGATTACCAAGAAAGTGGCTGATGTCACTATATCTCAAAATACGATGAACGCCGCCGCCCCCGATGGGACGCCCCCGCGGTGGTTCAGGTGACTAAAATGTTGAAATCTTCTTGCCTCGCCGTGCCTAAAGAGAGGACCTGAGGCGAAGGAACATCCCAAACATTCAGTAACGGCTTTCCCATTCAAAACTGCGATGACCCCTACAGCAAAGTTACCTTTGCCTATGCTTGCAAATTTCTCAATTAAAAAAATGGGATTTTATTCCCGATTCATACTTTCTTAAAGCAGAGGTACCAGTCCTTGCACTCGTACCCTTCGCTCGGGCGCTTGTCCATCTCTGCGGTTGTCTTTGGCGGAGGCACAACCACTTTCTCGCCCGGCTGCCAGTTTGCCGGTGTCGAAACCTTGAACTTGTCTGTTGTCTGGAGTGCCTTGACCAGCCGGATGATCTCGGGCATGAACCGCCCGTTCTGGAGCGGGTAGTAGATCATTGCCCGCATGATCCCTTTGTCATCGATGAAAAAGACGCAGCGGACCGCAGCAGTCGAGGACTGCCCCGGGTGGATCATGCCGTACTTCTTTGCCACCTTCATCGTGAGGTCAGCGATAATGGGAAACGGGATAGCAACTCCCATCTTTTCCTTGATTGCGTGCACCCATGCGAGATGTGCCGATATGCTGTCAACGGACAGGCCGATCAGCTGGACATTGAGTGCCTTGAGTTCGTCATAAATCTGTGCAAAAGCTAAAAACTCCGTGGTGCACACCGGTGTGAAGTCCGCCGGGTGCGAAAAGAGCACCACCCATTTCCCCTTAAGAGATGAGAGCGCTATAGGCCCTTGGGTAGTTTCCGCATCAAAGTCCGGCGCCGGTTCCCCGATTACAGGGAAGGTGATACAGGTATCGTCTTCCATGATGTCTCACCGCAGAGATCGGTTATGGCATGACCTCATCGAGCTGGGCTTTGCCGTAGACATACGCGGGCATACCCGAGAGCAGGAAGGTGACGCGGAGCGCCTCTTCAACTTCTCCTTTCGTGACCCCGAGACTCTTTGCGCCGGCCAGCTGGGCACGGACAGCATGCTGGTCCCGCATGGCGGCGGCAATCGCAATTGCGATCAGTTTTTTCGTCTTACACGAGATCTTGCCATCATCCCAGATGTGCTGCTCAAATCTCATAACGAGATTGAACATCTCGGGCTCTTTTGTTGTCAGCTCTTTGAAAAATTTCGGCACTTTGCCGATCTTCTTCTCAAGGGTGTTGAGTTTCTTTGCCGATCCTTTCATCGCAACCGGCTTCTTTGCCGGAGCCTTCTTTGCTATTGCCTTTTTTACAACCATGGTTACTCACTCTCCAATTGCATAGGTTCGCCGCAGCAGACAAGTTCGCCGCCGCCGCTTTCTTTTACCACAACTACATTACCGCAGATCTCACACTTAAAGACCTGCCCTTCTTTTGAAACGTTTACCATCAGGAGATCCTCCATGTACGCCAGATAAACCGGGAGCAGGAATCCTGTCTTTTTTTAGTTGCAGGAACTCCCGGAAGTCACACTGCTGTGCTTGTGCTTTAAAAAGAAAAATAATAAATTACTGCAAGCTTTTGCCGCGTTTTGGCGGGTTCTTTGCATCTTCCGGTGTCTTTACATCCGGGCGGATGTGCGTCATCGGGAAGCACTGATATTCTTCGCAGGAACAGGCGGGACATTTCCTGAGGTCCTGTTCGCTCTTGTCGAGCGTGAGTTCCTTTCCGCAATCAATGCATACATATTTGCCTGCGCCGACTTTCTGTCCTGCGGTGTACGTCTTCTGTTCGGTCAAATAATTCACCAAACTTCTCATGCACGTCAAAGATATATATGGATTGTGTTAGTACTATCGGGTCTTCATTTTTCTCCGCCGTTATTTTCTCCGCCGTAATATAGCAGGTGCGAGTACCAATGCGAAAGCTATATCCTCGTTTTTCACATCTTATGTTCTATGGGAAAAAAGGTGATTGGCCTTCTGGGGAGTCCCCTGTCGGAGGGCAACACGGCACAACTCCTGGACCGGGCACTCAAAGGTGCCGGGGATGCCGGCTGCACGGTTGAAAAGATTGAAATTGCCAGCCTTGATTTCCAGGCCTGTATGGAGATGTTCTTCTGCAAAGATCATGACACCTGCATCATGGATGACGACATGCAGCAGCTCTACCCGAAATTCAAAGAGATGGACGGCCTCATCATCGCAACGCCAATCATGACGATGGGAATTCCCGGCAAACTTAAATCGATGATAGACCGGTTCCAGGTTTTTTTCATGGCAAAGTACATGCGGAAAAAACCGTTCATCTCAAAGGAACGGAGAGTGGAACGAAAGGGGCTGTTCATCTGCATCTCGGGAATGAAGATCCCTGAAGTTTTTGTTGGCGCAAAACTTACGGTAAAGGCTTTTTTTGACATCATCGATTGCCAGTACACCGATGAGTTGCTTATCAGCGATATGGATACGATCCGTGACATTGCAGCACATCCGGATCTGCTTGAGGCAGCCTACCAGAAGGGGTATGCCCTTGGAAAATCGCTCACGGCGTAATTTTTACAATATCCCATTTAAAAAATATGAAAATGTGGGCTCTGTAGAAATCTTATTTTTTATCCTGCGATCTGGTTATATTCTTCGATAATTATGAGAGTGACCCCCTCTCTCCCCAGAGGGGGAGGCGACGCAAGGGGAGCGTCCCCTTGACCCCCGGCGGAATTTTTACTAACCATCTGTGGGCCTATCCCTGTGCGGGGAATGCCCGAGCGGCGGGGGCGGAGGCATCAGATGACGTAGCCCCCAAGAGCGGTCTATCATAAAAACCGATAATTTCCCATGAAAATAGTGATCTTTACTATAATGATGGTGGTTGAGACCTCCATACCCCGGATAAGATGAACGCCGCCGCCCCCGAAGGGACGCCCCCGCGGCGGTTCAATTGCCAAAGAAAGAAAACAGTAATCAGTCCCGCCGTGCCTCGGAGAGGCCCTGGGGCGAGGGACATCCCAAAACTATTTTCATCGTTCGGGTGTGAACGCCCGTTCATGTGCGTTTCGACAGAGCCGAATTTTTCAATCTCATTTACGATCCACAAAGAGCGTGGCACGCAATAGAAATATTCTGATATTACAAAAATATCCCGAATAGATTTTCCCTCGCCCCACTAGAGAAGTCCCCGCTCCTTCATGCTCAGGTAGCCGCTCTTTGTCACAATGATATGATCGAGCAGCTGGATGCCCAGCAGCAATCCTGCATCCCGGAGCTGCGTGGTGATGGCAATATCCTGCGGGCTTGGTTCGAGGGAACCCGATGGATGGTTATGCACGCAGATGATCGATGCAGCCCGGTCAGTGATCGCATCTGCATAGACTTCTCTGGGGTGGACAAGGCTGTGGTTGAGCAACCCCACGGTGATGATCCTGCTGTCAAGCACTTCTCCAGCGCCATTAAGGGTGATGCAGATGAAATGCTCCTGACGTTTGTACCGCATTTCAACGATAATGGGGAGTGGGAGGATATCCTGCGGTTTTGTCACTTTGAAACTGCCGTCAGCGGGTGCACAGTAGCGCCTTCCTATCTCAAAGCATGCCATGATCTGGGCTGCCTTTGACGGGCCAATCCCCGCTATGGAGATGAGATCATCGTACAGGATCGTGCCCTCGCGGTTCTTTTTAATACCGCAGATCTCTTTTGCAATTTCACGAACATCCTTGTTCCGTGTGCCCCGACCCAGGATCGATTCGAACAGTTCCTGATCGGAAAGCGATGTCACTCCTTTCTTGGCAATCTTCTCGCGTGGCCTGTCCAGCATCGGGACGTCTTTCATCTTTTTCATGGTAAAAACCAATTTTTATGCAGGAAACGGCCTTGTCCGGTAATCCTGTGATATGTCACGGGTTCTTTTTTTAAAGGGAAATCCTTTCTTATTTGTAAGCAAAAACCCGTCTTTGATCTGCCGCATGAAGAATCTTTAAGTCAGATTCCTGCTGTACCCTATGCTCATGGCAACCATTGAGAATGCAAAAGAGGCATTTGCCGGTGAGTCTCAGGCAAACCGGAAGTACAATGCTTTTTCCGAAAAAGCTGCAGAAGAGGGTTTCAAAAACATTGCAACACTGTACAAAGCCGCTTCGGAAGCAGAAGCAATTCATGCAAAAAAGCTCTTGAAAGTGCTTGCTGCAATCGAACCGACTGCAAAGAATCTTGAGGCGAGCATTGCCGGAGAGACGCATGAGTTCACCCACATGTACCCGGGTTTTGTCAAGGCAGCAGAAGCGGAAGGAAGAAGCGATGCAGTGCTTGCGTTTACTCACGCAATGAAAGCCGAGCAGGTGCATGCAACCCTGTACAAGAAGGCACTCGATGCGGTAAAGGCAGGAAATGATCTTGGACGGGAAAAAATCTTCCTCTGCCCGGTCTGTGGGAACATCGAGATCGGCAAAGCGCCCGACAAGTGTCCGATCTGCGGTGTCTTTGGGAAGCAGTTCCGGGAAATCACTCTATAATTTTTTCCTCGTCTTTCTCATTTTCAGTAGTGTTCTCTTCTTTTCTCTCTCTCCTGCGCTTGTGAAGCCATATAACAACGATGATCAGGGCGATCAGGGTGGCCCATGATGCAGAATAGATAATGATGATCGGATTGACCAACACATTCTGCGGAATAAATACCGGGGGTCGTGTTGGCGGCCTGATGCTTTCAAACTGGACTGCAACTCTTGCCGGGAACCGCTCTTTCCCGTCAAAGTACCGGATGGTAACATTGGCATTCCCTGAGAGAACAACTCCTTCTGAAGGTGCGTTGTTAGTGTTGGGGAATGCGATGGTCCGGGCAATCCTGCCGTGTTCATCGTCAATCTCGATATACCATGCATCCGGGTTCGCTTTTGCATAAAGATCCCGGGCACTCACGACCAGTTTCGAACCCGCTGGCATAGTCACTTTCCAGATCCCGTTATCTGTTTTATTGGAAAAGGACATGATCCGAATAACCGGTTCTCCGTCCCTCAGCTGTAGAGCACCGGATGCCGGGTAGCAGATCGCAGCCGGTTCTTCAGATTTTCCTATGATCGGGGGTGGCACCAGTTCCTGCGAGCAGCGGAACCGGTCGTCCATCACCTGGCCGTAGGTAAGAGCCCGCGGGTAAATTCTCACTTCGTCGAGACCCCCTTTGAGGTAATCCGAACATCCCGCATCCGGCTGTGTCCCGGTTCCTGCATTTGCACCGAGTATCACGTAATTGGGATACTGGTAATGGATCAACCCCGATGCGTTCTGCTGGTTTCTCAGCACACCATCGAGATAGATCTTTGAGTTCTGCCCGTCATAGGTTCCCGTGACCTGGTGCCACTGGTTCAAAGCGATACCCTCATGCTGCACAGGGATCTCGAGAGGCCCGGAACCTTCGAGATTTACTGTCCACCATAAGTCTCCCCCGTCTCCAATTCCCAGCTGGTAGCCTCCCTCGTTATAGGATGAGACCATTGTCTGCGGGCGAAAAGAGTCAGTATAGAACCATGTAGAAACGGTGATTGCCTTATCCGGGTGGTTCAGTGAAGTATACGGAATGGCAGCGTAACTGTTAACCCCGTTAAAGAGGAGTGCACCGCCACACCCGCCGTTGTTTATCCGCGATACGTTTTGAAGGGTCCCGCCATTCCCATGTCCGGAACTATCGAGGACATAGGTGCCGCTGCCTTCATTGAAACTGAGGTATAACGAAGGATCTGTAGTGGTGTCCGTCTGCCCTGATGCAGCTCCTGCCATCAGCAGAAGGAACAAACAAAAAAGTGCCGGTACGTATTGTCCCTTTCTGCTCCACATGGTGCTCATGGTATGCTATCAGAGGATTATGGGGCTCATGGAAAAAGAATATTGCTATCGGTAAGTAAAAGACGGGCTTACCCGTGTCCATATATTTATATGAAGCCAGAACGTTTCTAAAAAACGATGACAAAAGTCACCGTCTACTCCACGCAAAACTGCCCCTACTGCCGGATGGCCAAGGCTTTTTTAGAAAAGCACGGTGTCCCGTACGAGAGCATTGATGTAGGTTCAGATTCCGAGGCTGCACAGAAGATGATCGATCTCTCCGGCCAGCGTGGTGTGCCGGTAATACTGGTCGATGACGAGGTGATTGTCGGTTTTGATTCAGAGCGCCTCAATGATCTCTTTGGAGAACCCCAGACCGGTGACAGTTACGATGTGGTTATAGTCGGCGCTGGCCCGGCAGGACTCACTGCGGGGGTCTACTGTTCCAGAAAGATGTTAAACACGATTATCATCAGTGAAAATATTGGCGGGCAGGCGCTGGAATCGTGGGCGATCGAGAACTACATGGGCTACCGGATGATCACCGGTGAAGACTTAATGAAAAAGTTTGAAGAGCAGGTCAGGACGCTCCACACCCGGTTAGAGCTTGATAGAGTAATATCAATCGCAAAGCATGATGGCCTTTTTACCATAAGCACAGCAGCAGGAAACACAATAAAAACAAAGGCTGTTATCCTCACGCAGGGCAACCGGCCAAGAAAATTAGGTGTGGCAAACGAAGAGCAGTATCTCGGGCGCGGGTTATCTATCTGTTCTACCTGTGATGGTCCGCTCTATAAAGGAAAGCAGGTTGCCGTTGTTGGCGGGGGCAACTCTGCACTCCAGACGGCTGTCGAGATGAGCGATATCGCCTTGTCTGTGAGTCTGATTGTGCGCAGCACTATACGGGCCGATCCTGTGTACCTGGAGAAACTCAAAGAAAAAAAGAATATCACGGTATACACGGGCTCTCATGTCTCTGCCCTGCAGGGTGAGAAGTTCCTCTCGGGCATCACGATTAAGGATGAGCAGGGTAAAGAGCAGACGATCAGTCTTGACGGGGTTTTTATTGAGATCGGCTGGCTGCCTAACACTGATATGGTGGAGAACCTGGTACAGCTCAACGAGAAGAAGGAGATCATCGTAGATATCAATGGCCACACCAGCATTCCCGGCATCTATGCAGCAGGAGATGTGACATCGGTTAAAAGCAAACAGATCGTCATTGCGGCAGGTGACGGGGCAAAAGCGGCGCTCGAAGCGTTTGAGTATATCCTGAAATCACCATTCGCGTAAAAGGCCCCTTAAAATCTTTAAATTTTAACGTTTACAACGGGATTACCCCAATTCCAGATTCTTCTTTCACTACTACGAAGGGCTTTGAATCAGGCAACGATCTCTATTGCAGATATTTTTTCCCGTATTCACTGTTCAAAATTCTTCTTTGAATGTGCTGGTCGAGACTCATGGCAATCCAGGATACAACTAATACCAGACTTATGGCGATGATATAATAAACCGTAAGCTGGATATCAGACTGACCCGATACTACCTGGTTTGTTATCTGGAAAAGGCTGGCATTTGTTGTCATAACAGCAAGCAGGGGTCCCAGTACAACCGTATGGAACAAGAAGACATAGAAACTTAAATCTGATACTTTACGAATGAACGGGGAAGTGTTTACTGATTTAGGATACCAGTTCTTCTGGATAATATAGATCCCCAGACAGAACTCAAAGAGGTTGCATAACGGGAACCATCGCACAAATGATTCCGGTAATGCTCCAGAGTAGGTGAACAGTAATGATCTCGAAACAAAACTAATAACCAAAAATGCCAATAGTGCTGTCAGTTGATATTCCCTGATTATTTTTGAGAGATAGGGGTAGATGAGATAGAGGCATACAATCGTTGTGATGAACCACCCCATATTGTTAATAAATCCCGGTCCTTCTCCAAGGATAATAAAGAACCCGGTATATTCAAAAATAATTAAAAATAAATTATTGGTAATAATTTCTTTTGCAACTGACAGTGTCAGGATTACATTCAACAGCAAACCAAAAAGAAGACTCATCCAGAATGCTGGATATAATCGTATAAAGCGCCTGAATAAAAACGTGGAATAATTCCAGAGCCGTTCGATACCCTGGTAATTATATTCCAGTACGGCCCCACTGATAAAAATCATGCCGAAGACCGCCCACCCCTGAAAACCCCGGGAATAAATATCCAGGGGGAGGTTCCCACTTGCAAAAACCAGATTGTTGAACCATGGAATTAGCGTATATTGGGAATGATCATACACTATTGCTGCTACGAATACGATTCGTAATATATCAAAAAAGAGGATTCGATCTCTCTTGATTTTGGCAGGTTCAGAGGCTGGTTGTTTTTTCATTGCGGGAGATTTCTGTTAGTGTACCCTTCAACCGGTCTTTCTCCTTATACCCCTCAAGCAGCACCGTTGAGATGTTCTTCACCGGTTTATCGGTATGCCCGGCGATATGGAACTCGCAGAACGGGCAGGAGGTGATGACGACATCTGCTCCGGTCTTTTTGATCTCGTCGCCCCTGCGGCTGCCAAGCGCTGCCGCCTCTTCCGGGTTCCCGGAGCGGACTCCTCCTCCTGAACCGCAGCAGATGGATGGCATCTCAACGATATCGACAACCTGTTTGATTAAGTTCCGGGGCAGATCCTTTATTCCCTGTCCTCTCATGAGGTGGCAGGGATCGTGATACGTAGCCTTGATGGGCAGGTGTGCAGGAGGCTCGATCCCATACTTCGTGAGGACTTCTGAGATGTCCATAACCTTGAACGGTGTTTTGTAATCGTTTTTCAGCGTTGAACCACATCCGGCACACATGGTCATGACCGTATCAATGCCCCGGAACCGGAACGCGTCCATATTTCGTTTTTTCAGCGTGTCGAGAAATGCCAGCTGCCCGGTCCGTATAAGCGGTGAACCGCAGCAGACCTGTTCCCGGGGGATGATGACCTTGATTCCATTTCGTTTCAGTACCTCGATGGCATCCATTGCTGTTTTTGGCAGGCGCACGCTATACATACAGCCGACAAAGAACCCGACGGTCGCTCGAACCGGGCCCTCCGGTTCGACCATATTTGCGCCAAGGATTTCTGCTAACGTCGGCCCTGTCCGGGCTACCGATCGCCCGGTATCCCTGACAAGAACCGCGACCTCCTGGTGCCGGGGCAGTGTGAAACCCCGTAGGTTTGCCTGCGCCCGGAGTTTCTCGATAGCCTTAGAGGGGATCTCGATCTCTTTCGGGCAGACTTTCCAGCAGGCCTGGCAGGTGGTGCAGGTGAACAGCCCGTCCCTGATGGCATCTGCGATCCGGTCCCCGCCATCCCGCGGGTCAAGGGCAAGACGCATCTGCTGCCGCATTGCCGTGGGACCGAGGAACTTTGTCACGTCCACGGCAGGACAGACCGAAACGCAGGCAAGGCATTCGATGCAGTCCTTTAACGGTTTCATTGCGTCGATCTCGGATTTTTTCGGGAGCTTCGCATGTTCGACCGGTTGCAGGAATGCGATTGCCTCTAATGTGGGCAGGAGATCGACCACGAGATCCTTTTTTACCGGGAGGTGAATAGGCTCAATGATGATACCATCCTTTGCCTCTTCCATGCAGGCGAGCACCGGTTCCCCGTTGACACGGACCGCACAGCTCCCGCACTGGCCTGAAGCGCAGGAGTAGCGGAACGACAGGGATGGATCGAGAGTATCGTGAACAGCGTGGAGCACGTTCAGGACGCGGGCACCGTCATTGAGTTTTACGGTGTATGTCTCAAGATGAGCAGCCTCATCCTTTTCCGGGTTGAACCTGCTGATCCGGACGGTCAGCTCTTTCATGCGCCTGCCCCCTTTCGCTCGATACCTTCGTGGAATTGCGAGATATACGTGTGGCCAAACGGTGAATTCAGGGCATCGTACGGTTGTTGTACATCCCTGCGTACATGGGCGCCCCGGGACTCCTCCCGGATGAGGGCGCTGCGGCAGATCAGCGATGCGGTCAGGCACATGTTCTGCAGGATACAGCACTCCACAAGGTTCTGGGCAGACCCTGCCTTTATCTTTGTTGCAGAGAGTTGAGTGATGGTTTTTAAGGTATTCTGCAGGTCGGGAGCAGTGCGGAATATGCCTGCTCCTTTCCACATCGCCTTCTGGAGCTGCACCCGCACTTTTGCCGGGTTCACGTCTCCTTCTAAGAATGCCTCAAGCCGGTCCTGCTGCTGCTCAACCTGCATACGGTCAATTGTCTTCTCGCGTTTCTTAGCCTTGCCTGCGGCCTCTCCGGCACGTCTCCCGAATACCTGCGTCTCAGCAAGTGCATTGCCCCCAAGCCGGTTTGCCCCATGCACACCTCCCGAGACCTCGCCGCAGGCAAAGAGCCCGGGTAGTGTGGTCTGGCATTCGGGGGTAATCCGCAGGCCTCCCATAATGTGGTGCGCGGTAGGTGCAACTTCCATGGGCTGGGTCCGTATGTCAACGCCGAATTTGAGGAACTGTTCGAGCATCACGGGCAGGCGGCTCTCGATCTGTTCTTTCGGGAGATGAGTGACATCGAGAAAAACCCCGCCCGTTTTTGTTCCCCTGCCGCTTAAGATCTCAGTTGCAATCGCCCGTGCAACAACATCCCGGGTGGAAAGTTCCATGCGCTCGGGATCGTACTGCTGCATGAACCGCTCACCAATGCTGTTTATGAGCACACCGCCTTCTCCGCGGACGGCTTCAGTCACGAGCCTCCCGCGGGCATCGTACGGGAAGACTGCACCGGTCGGGTGGAACTGGACCATTTCCATATCGATAAGTTCGGCGCCAGCCCGGTACCCGATCGCATACCCGTCACCGGTCCCGCTCGATGAATTGGTGGAGATGTCATAGACTTTTGTGCCTCCTCCGGTAGCAAGGATGGTGCTGTCTGCGGTCAGCAGGATGAACCTGCCCTTCTCATCAAGTGCCATTGCCCCGCAGACCTCGTCGCCGTCTCTGAGCAGGTCAATGACGGTATATTCCTGCATCAGTGAAACCTTCGTGCCATCGAGTCGCTCGACAAGCGTGGTCATCATCTCGTGGCCGGTCCGGTCGCCAGCATAGCAGGTGCGCGGGAACCGCTGGCCCCCAAATGGTCGCTGCGCGATCTCGTCGGTATCGGTGACATCGAATACCGCGCCCCATTTTATGAGATCTCCCATTCTTAACGGGGCCTCGTTTGCAAGGATCTGTACGAGTTCAGGATCATTGAGATATGCCCCGCCCTTGAGAGTATCTTCCTTATGGACCCCACAGGAATCTGCCTCCCGCATGACCGCATTGTACCCGCCTTCTGCCATCGTGGTGCAACCGCCTTTCCCCACGATGGTCTTTGACACCAGCACTGTATCGCCGTACTGCGAAGCTTCTATAGCCGCCCGAACGCCTGCTCCGCCGCTCCCGATAACCAGCACATGGCAGTCCACCACGTCATCTGCAAGCATCTTATTATTCTGTGCGTCGTATAGTTACATAAATAGCATAGCAAAAGCGTGAGAGAACAATGAGATTTTTAATGAAATTTGGCGGGACATCCGTTGCCGATGCCCAGTGCATCAAACGCGTTGTTGACATCCTCGAGCAGCACCATAAAGCCGGCGACGAACTGGCAGTTGTCGTATCCGCACAGCGCGGGGTTACTGACCAGCTCATTGAGATTGCCACAAAACTTCCTGTTGCAAAGGATGATACCGCAATCGCTCCGCTGATCCAGGCACTCAGCACGCGGCACATGACCACGCTTGAAGGGGCAGCACCCGAACATATCGCTGAAGTGGGGGCAGCAATTGAAGACCAGCTGATCAAGCTCCAGAATATTCTCTTTGCGATCTATAACCTGCGGGAACTCACACCCCGTTCACGGGATTACATCATATCCTTCGGTGAGCGACTGCTCGCGCCCATCGTCGCTGCCACAATCCGCGAACGCGGCATTCCCTCCCCGGTGCTGGACGGATGCGAAGCGGGGATCCTCACCACGCCCCAGCACGGGGAATCCACTGCTCTGCACGAGAGCGACGACCGGATAAAAGCAAAG
The DNA here is from genome assembly GCA_041645055.1 of Methanoregula sp. Taxonomy (GTDB): domain Archaea; phylum Halobacteriota; class Methanomicrobia; order Methanomicrobiales; family Methanospirillaceae; genus Methanoregula. The sequence goes on from JBAZQT010000006.1 coordinate 29,515, forward strand.
ATCGGGCCGATGCTGGGAAAACAGATCCCGGTGATCATGGGGTTCATGGGCTGCACCCGTGAAGGGATCCTCACTACGCTCGGGAGGAGCGGTTCGGACTATTCTGCATCAATTCTCGGTGCAGGTATCGATGCAGACGAGATCTGGATCTGGACCGATGTAGACGGGATCATGACCTGCGATCCCCGGGTGATCAACGACGCACGGGTGATGCATTCCCTTTCGTACCTTGAGGTGATGGAGCTCTCCTATTTCGGTGCGAAAGTGATGCACCCGCGTTCGATAGAACCGGCGATGCGCAAGAATATCCTCGTGCGGGTAAAAAATACGTTTAACCCAACGCATCCAGGCACCGTAATTGTAAGAAACGGCCAGCGGGACAACCGCGTAGTCAAGGCACTCACGTATATTGACAAAGTCGCGGCCATCAATATCAACGGGGCCCAGATGATCGGCAGGCCGGGTGTAGCAAAAGCGATCTTCACTATATTAGCGGATCACGAAGTGAACGTGATGATGATCTCGCAGGGTTCATCGGAAGCAAACATCTCCTTGATCGTCGATGAATCCCATCTATCAGCAGCAGTCAACGCCCTTTCAGTCCTGGTGAAGCAGGGTATTGTACGTGAAGTTTCTCATAACCACGATGTCTGTGCTGTAGCCGTTGTTGGTGCCGGCATGGCTGGTGCACCGGGAACGGGTGGCAGGATCTTCACATCCCTCGGTGCTGCGGGTGTCAACGTGATGATGATCTCACAGGGTTCATCAGAAGCAAACATCTCGTTTGTCGTGAGCCAGAATGACGGACCCCGTGCGGTTCGGGTGCTCCACGATGAATTCCAGTTGTCGGAGGAATCGGATGAGTAATAATGCCTATAAGGACGCGGGAGTGGACATCGATCTGGAAGCAACGGCTATCAAGTCCTTGATAAAGAACCTCACGTACCGGAGAAAAGGAGCCTGTACCATGATGGGCGGGGTCGGACATTTTGCCGGCCTGATAGATTTCGGTGACCATGCGCTTGCCCTGACCACGGACGGCGTTGGCACGAAGATGCTCGTTGCTGACCAGATGGAAGACTGGAGTACGGTTGGTATTGATTGCGTGGCGATGAACGTCAACGATCTTTACGTCATGAACGTTGAGCCCATCGCATTCGTTGACTATATCGCAACCGACAAACTCTCGATGGAAAAGATGGCCCAGATCGGGACCGGGCTTAATGAGGGTGCGAAGCTGGCAAATATCGATATCGTTGGCGGGGAAACAGCATCGCTTCGTGGGCTGGTCAACGGGCTTGACCTTGCCGGCACCTGTCTTGGGATGCAGAAGAAGGACAAAATAATATCGGGTGAAAAAATCCGGCCCGGTGACGTGATCATTGGTGTCCCGTCTACCGGTGTCCACAGCAACGGGCTCTCGCTCGCCCGCAGTGTGGTGGAGAAGCATGCCGGGTATCACGAGAAGATGAAGAGTGGAAAATCCTTCGGTGAGGAACTGCTCACCCCGACCCGGATCTACCATGAGAGCCTGAAAGTTACTGCAGCCTGCACCGTGCATGGCATGTGCCATGTTACCGGCGGAGGATTGCTCAACTTCAACCGCCTCAGCGAGTACGGGTTCCGGTTCGATACCCCTATCATGCCCCCGCAAATATTCTCGTGGATACAGAAAGCCGGGGATATCACGGCGGCCGAGATGTACCGCACCTTCAATATGGGCATGGGATTTGCCTATGTAGTGCCTGAATCGAGTGTTGCCTGTATCCAGAAGATGGTAAAGGGTGCTCAGGTTGTCGGGAAAGTTGTAAAAGAACCCGGTGCGTGGCTGGGCGATCTGGAGATCGTTTAAAAACGATATAATAAAATTACTTTTTTTCAGGCTCTGTAGAAATCCTATTTTTATCCTGATATCTGGTTATATTCTTCGATAATTATGAGAGTGACCCCCTCTCTCCCCCAGAGGGGGAGGCAACACGAAGGGGAGCGTCCCCTTGACCCCCGCGGAATTTTTACTAACCTTCTGCGAGCCTATCCCTGTGTGGGTGATGCCCGAGCGGCGGGGGCAGAGGCATCAGATGCCGTAGCCCCCAAGAGCGGTCTATCATAAAAACCGATTATTTCTACAGAGCCCTTTTTCACCCTATTTTTTCCCTCCAATTATTACATACAATTTTTATTCTCCCGTACAGACTCTCCCTATCAAATGTCCCGCCGTTGCCATCGCTGCAAAACACACTATCCAAAAAGCGAAACCGATTGTCCGTTCTGCAGGGAACATTTTCCCCCGTTGATGAACCAGCTGGCAAAAAAAGATAAAAAAGAGGAAGCCCCACAATCCCCGGATCCCCAGGTCAAAGAGATTGGATATGTCGGGTTCTTTAAGAGACTGGGGGCAGCCATTCCTGACCTGTTCATTGCAGGTATTGTTGCTTTTTTTGCAAATATCGTTCTTGAACAAGGAAAATTCCCGTATCCGGTTCTTGGTACACTGTTCATAACGGGTGCTTTTTTCCTGCTTCTTTATTCACCGCTCTGTATCAGTTCACGCTACCGGGCAACGATAGGAAAAATACTCTTTGGGATTATTGTCGTGTATGGCAATGGGAGACAATGTTCTTTTTCACGCGCTTTGATACGGGAACTCGGCAAGTACGTCTCTTTGATTACCCTTGGTATCGGGTTTGTAATTATCGGGTTTACCAAAAAGAAACAGGGTCTCCATGATCTTCTGGCAGATACTGTGGTGATAGACAGATCGGACGGGCTGATCTATCAGCGCACGCATGTATCCGATACTGCAATCGTTACAAAAAGATTCAGGATCGCTGCCATTATCATCAGTGTCTGTATTGTCTGTTCGGTAATCCCGCTCATCTATTTTGGAACAACGTCTTCAAAGAATATCTCCACCAAAACCATTGCGGCTTATGGTCTTTCCTCTGCTGCCGATACCATAGCCGATTCAAAATACCCGGAATATTCCCTCGGGATGTATGATACAGCAAATGCACTCGAGCCTGATAATACAAAAATCCAGATGAAAAGACTCTATGTGCTGGGCAGTCTTGGAAGGGTGGACGAAGCACGGTTTTATCTCGATCAGATGGTTGTCATGTACCCCAATGAAACAACCCCGATGATCTATAAAGGGGATCTCCTGATTCTGGAAGGAAAGTATCAGGATGCGGTAGCCTGTTATGAAAAGGCGCTGTCAGCAGATCCAAAAAATGCCAAAATCTGGGTAAAAAAAGGAGATGCGTATCTTATCATGGCAATGACTGATATGACAGATATCCGGGACAGGTACAAGAATCTGACAGCCAATTCAGGAAAATCAGGGTCTGCGAATAGATCTGCCCCTCACGATGCATTCCAATCCAGTCAGCCCTACCAGGAGGCAGTGAAATCGTACAACAAGGCGATAGAAATCGACCCCATGACTAGCATTGCAATCAGCGGGCGGATTCTGACTTCAACACAGGATCTTGTAACGACCTATGACGGAATTCTAAAAGATATGAATCACAGGGTTTGATATTTTCCTAAATGAACCGTGGCGATTTTTTCTTTTTTGTTATTTTGGCTCTATAGAAACGCACATGAACGAGCGTTCACATCCGAACGATGAAAATAGTTTGGGGATGTTCCCCGCCTCAGGGCCTCTCTTTAGGCACGGCGGGGCAGATTACCGTTTTCTTCTTAGGCAATTGAATCGCCGCGGGGGCGTCCCTTCGGGGGCGGCGGCGTTCATCGCATCCGGGGTATGAATATCTCAACTCCCATAATTATAGTAAAGATCACTATTTTCATGGGAAATCCAATTTTTATCCAGCGATCTGGTTATATTCTTCGATAATTATGAGAGCGACCCCTCGACCCCCGGCGTAATTCTCATTAGCCTTCTGTAGGTCAATCCCTGTGTGGGTGATGCCCGAGCGGCGGGGGCGGAGGTATCAGATACTGTAACCCCCAAGTGCGGTCTATCACAAAAACCGATGATTTCTACAGTGCCTTATTTTTGTATCTAAAAAAGGAGTCCGGTTCAACCGTGCGGTTCCGGCTCAACAGTGTATGTGCTCTTCTCTGCCTTATCTGAGACAATCACACTGTTGCCTGTGGGATCTTCAAGAATTAACGTTACCGACTGTTCCCCGCTTTTCACGCGGGCGATCTTTTCGAGCAGCAGGCGGGCGTTCTCACGCTCTTCTGCATCCCCGTCGATTATTGCCGATCGCACTGCCTGCACTATGCGATCCAGCACTCCTTCAATATTGGACACAAACCCCTGGCAGGTGGGACCAGGATCGATCCGCACCCCAAGCTCCGGAATCTCGATCGAGGCGCTCATGCTCCGCATCACCCGGACTGCGAGATCCTCTTCTGTGGCAGTCCGGTACACGTACCGCACCGGCTCACCGTGTTTGAGCATCTGGGTATCTACAAACTTGTAGCCGCACGATGGACAGATTGCAGAAATGATGAGGATATCAGAAAAATAGGGAATATTTTCTGTGGTATACAGGTATTCTATTTCAGTATTGCACGTTGGGCACGGACCCGGAACGACCTTACGCAATGTTTAAGCCCCGCCGATCTTGTCACGCGAGATCTTAACAGACATCGGCGTGAGTACGACATAGCGCTGGTCTCCAAGACCTATGATGTCGCCGTTGACGTCCTTTGCCACTTCTTTTAAGTCCTTTAATACGCGCTCGTAGGAGATCTTGTCCATCTTGAGACGGGAGATGTCAACGATGACGATATTGCCGCTGTAGACCTCGTCTTTGATTCGCGGGGTGTCTTTTAAGTCGGTGATGGTGGCAATTTTTACTAAAAGTGCGGGGGAACCTGCACCATGTTCTTCGTATGATGCTAAGTCGAGTTCCATATAATCGTCATCTGTACTGCCGGAACTCTTTCCAAGGAGCGTGTCTATGATCTTAACCATAAAAAAACTGTATGGTGAAAATTATTTAATAGTATCTATTTTGAACCCGATAATCACGATTTTACCCGGAAAAAAAGAGAAAAACGGCCGTTTCCCGCACTATCGGTTTTTCCGTTCTCCAGTCAGATCTCCATGTTCCAGATCTCATCTCCGACGTGATGGAACATTTTTACCATTTTTCCTGCTGTACTGGCACGCATAGCAGGCGCATCGAACAAGGCAATTCCGATGGCAAGCGGCTTACCGTGCCGCTCATCCACGATCTGGACCGGTGCATTTGCCTTTACGTCGTCAGTGACCGCAACGATACCCGGCCGCATGATATCTGCCCCGTTCACTACATAAGGAATTGCGCCAGTATCGACTGTAACCCTGCGCTCCGGGAACGGGCACTGCACCGCCCCTTTAAGCGTGGGAAAAGTCCAGGTGCCGGTATCCATCAGGAGAGGTTTTTTATGAACCATGTAGAGGGACACATCTGCATTGGTCTCCAGCACCTCGATCATATCTGCCCGGAAGAGATCAGATGATGGTCCGATCTGCTCTGCGAGGCGGATAAGAAGATCCTGTCCCTGGCTTTTCCGTATGGAATGGCGTTTTTTTACGACAATCTTTTTCATTGTTCCGCTCGTACATTCATCGCTCCCGCTAAAAAATAATATGCATGAGTAATGCATGGGGAAAATGCGGGAATTGCAACCGGGTCTGCAATGCGTTCTCTTCCTCAGGGCCGGCAGAAAAAAGACAAAAACCCTCCCGGTTTACGGTATGTTTAAGTAACCTGCTTGCACATTTATATTACTCCAGAGCGATGGTAACAAGGTATTGTTATGACCAAAAGGCCGTTGGATATTTTAGATCTGGTGCTGAACCGTCAGCCCGTTATCGTGTCTCTCAAAGGCGGGAGAGAAATCCGTGGAGTACTCCAGGGATATGATGTTCACATGAATCTCGTGCTCGACAAAGCCGAAGAGACAGAGGACGGACAAATCCAGAAATTGGGTACGCTTATCGTCCGTGGCGATAATGTGATCTATATATCCCCATCATTGGAACAATAAGGTGAAGTAACATGTCAAAAGGCACTCCATCAATGGGAAAGATGAACAAGAAGACCCACATCACCTGCCGGCGATGTGGTAAAGTCTCGTTCCACGCCCAGAAGAAAGAATGCTCTGCCTGTGGTTTTGGCAGAAGCACAAGAATTCTCAGCTACAAGTGGCATACCAAGAGACCAAAAATCCCAACGCATTAGAGTTGTACTATGTGTGGTATCGTTGGCATCGTTGATGCTGGCGGTGCAGCCATCCAGCTCTATTATGCCCTGTATGCTCTCCAGCACCGTGGGCAGGAAAGCGCCGGGATTTCCACGTTTGATGGCCTGAACCTCCAGAAATTTAAGGGGCAGGGCCTTGTCGCCGACGTTTTTTCTCCCTCTGTTTTATCCGACCTGAAAGGTTCGGCCGGAATCGGCCATGTCCGGTACCCGACAACCGGTGCAAATCTTCCTGAAAATATCCAGCCGCTCAACTTCCAGTTCAAGGACCATTTCATCTCGATTGCACACAACGGCAACCTTGTCAATACTTCTGAACTCCGGGCAGAGTTTGAGCAGACCGGCCAGATCTTCATCACCACTACCGATACCGAGATCATAGCCAAGATTTTGATCAACGAGATCAGCAATACTGGTTGTGTGGAGGATGCCGTCCACATCTGCATGCGCAAACTCCGTGGCTCATATTCGATTGTCGTGATGATTGACGGTATTATCTATGCTTTCAGGGATCCACTGGGCATCAAGCCGTTCTGCATAGGGAAGACCGAGAACGGCTACATGGTCGCTTCCGAGAGTGTGGCAGTCGATGCCCTGAGTGCAAAGGTCATCCGGGATGTGAAGCCCGGGGAACTTGTCAGGATCGATGCAGACGGGGTAAAGTGTACCCAGATTGCAACAGCCGGCAAAAGGGCACACTGTATCTTTGAATACATTTATTTTGCCCGTGCGGATTCCATTATTGATGGTGTGCTGGTGTATACTGTGCGGAGACAGATCGGCCAGAAGCTCTTTGAAGAAGATCCCGTAAAGGCCGATTCTGTCTGTTCGGTTCCTGACTCCGGGACTGCATACGCGATCGGGTACGCAGAAGCGTCAAAGATCCCGTTTGTAGAGTCATTGATGAAGAACCGGTACATGGGACGTACGTTTATCATGCCTACCCAGAAGGAACGGGAGAAGGCAGTCCGGATCAAGCTCAACCCCATCCCCGCGCACTTAACAGACAAATCGATCGTGCTGATCGATGACAGCATCGTGCGGGGCACAACATCCAAGCGGATCATCGAGATGATGCGCGAAGCCGGGGCCAGGGAGATTCACATGCGCATCGGTTCTCCTGCGATCAAGGCCCCCTGCTATCTCGGTGTGGATATGCCCACCCGCGAGGAGCTGATCGCGAGTAACCGGATTGAAGAAGAGGTCCGGCACAGTATTACCGCGACATCGCTTCACCATGTCTCTTTGGATGCGTTGGTGGAGGCAATCGGGATTGAGCAGGGAAACCTGTGTACCGGCTGTCTTACAGGCTGTTACCCGGTGCATATTGACGGAGAACATGCCAAGGCCCGGCAGATCGATTTTATTGACGGAACCTACCAGTCCAAGCTCGGTACGTTTGAAGCCGAGATGTAAAAACGTCTAACAGTCTTTTTAATGCTAGGAACAGCTCGATTCCTGTTTTTTCAGGTACGGGAAACCGTCTGGTTGAGACAAATTCCGTAAAAGACAAAAACTTTTTTTGTTTGGAAATATTATTGTCTGTTATTTCTCATCAAAATCGTGATAGGATGTGACGACAAATGGGGAAAAGCTATCGCTACCCTCGGGAGCATGGAAGACGGAGCAGAGATGATGAAAACTCGGATTCTATGTACCAGGACAATGATGCATACGATGATGTGATGGACATTTATGCCGACCAGTTGAACACCAGCAGCGAAAACTACGGTTTTAATGAAGAGGACGAGGATGATATTTAAAAAATAAATGCCATCATCTGATATCCATTTTTTATACGATCCAAAACCCTTGTGTTTGCATTTTTCATTCCGGTTTTACTGTTTTCGTTCAGGAACAGCAGCGTTATCACAACGGTGCGAATAGTATCCCACGAGTGAAAAACAACAGGCACAAATACCGATAAATAAACATTCTTTCAAGGATCCTGAAATGAAAAAATTACTCTTCCTTCTTTGTATTCTGTTCTGCCTCATCATCCCGGCAGTTACAGGCGATGTAATCTCGGCAACCCTTTCCTCAGGTACCGGCTCTTTAGAAACCCCCCCGCAGAATGCCTCGGTATATATCAATGAGGCAAAAGCGGCAGTAGCCGAGCGGAACTGGACCAATGCCCTTCTCATCACAACGAGAGGCGTCACATGGTACCCGGATAATGCAGATCTCCTTTGCATCCAGGGTTACAGCTACCGGAAGATGGGGCAGTACGAAAAATCTGTTGAACTCGTGTCAAAAGCCATCCCGCTGGACCCAAAACCGGTCCGGTATGCCAACCGCGGATATGGGTATCTCGCGCTCGGTAATAATCCGGCAGCTCTCGCAGATGCGGAAACCGGCATCTCCTTGAACGCCAACTACACGACAACCTATGGTGTGAAAGCGCTGGCACTCAAGGGAATGGGCAGGAATGCAGAGGCGCTCGCTGCAATTGATAAGGCACTCGCTCTTGAACCGGGAAACGCACATTACTGGCACGTTAAGGGAAATATTCTTGCCGCGAATGGGAACTGTGCTGGTGCCCGGGAATCCTTAGAAATGTCCCTTAAGCTCGATTCCGATTACACCCTCCCCTACCCGGGCTTTACCAGTGCGCGTGATAATCTTGCAACCCTGAACACAACCTGCATACCTGCCGCGACACCGGCACGCGCAAATCCGTCACCTACAAAGTCGTCACTTGGCGGGATTGCGGTTGTCGGTTGTATAGGAGCTCTTCTTGTAGTGGGTACAAGAAAGTAACCCCGTTTTTACATAAGAAACACAAATCCGGCCCAGCGGCGCTTCCAATGATGGATTATCATCACGACAAAACGTCCCAAAAAAGAGCCCTTCGGCTTTACGCATAAATATTACAAAACAGTAGCGAGGGATGGATTTGAACCATCGGTCTACGGGTTATGAGCCCGTCGGGATATCCTGACTACCCTACCTCGCTTCCTATAATCAGGGTTATAATGTAGGCAGGATGCGCTGATATACTTAACCTTCGGGGCGGTCCTTTGCCGGGACCGATCAGCTTTATTTTCTCGTTTACCCAGACAACCTTATGGATGACGAGATCATAAAGATACGGGAGAAGCGCAAACAGGAGCTGACTGAAAAAATGAAACATCCAGCAAAAGTACCCGTTGTAACCGATGTCGAAGAGACACATTTTGTGGAATTCATCCGCACCAACCAGTATGCAGTGATTGACTTCTGGGCGGAATGGTGCGGGCCGTGCCGGAGAATCGCGCCGATTATGGAAGAACTTTCCATGGAGTTTTCCGAAAAAGTCGCGTTTGGCAAGTGTGACACCGACAAGAACCAGAGGCTTGCACGGGAGTTCAACATCGATGCCATTCCCGCCATCATGCTCTTTGCCAATGGCCAGCTGGTTGACCGTATCATCGGGGCATACCCCAAAGACGCGATTCGGGAAAAGATCGTCAGCAAATTCAGAATCCGATAAATCTTTTTTGAAAATTTTGCATAATTGCATGGTTGAGCAGTGCAACCTGCCGTGCAAGAAAAATCAAAACAAAATAAAAATTATTGGGTCTTACCTTTCGCATTGAGCTTTGCTGCCATGATGAAATCGTTCAGGGTCAGACCCCCGGCAGGGTACGTATAGAACTGGACTTCAAAAAACCGGGACTCTTTTATGGAGATATCCGGGAAATGGCCTTCTTGTGTTGCAAGATCCATAATCTCGGTAAAAAAAGTGATACATGCATCGGCGCTCTCAAGTTCATATGTCCGCGCCAGGTGACCGTTATCAAGCGACCAGCCGGGTACCTGTGCCAGGAGATCCATAGTCTCCTTTCTGGTTACTGGAGGTGATCCCGCCCGGTAAGTTGTGCATTTATTTTGCGCGAGTTCCATGGTTATCAGTCGTCTCGCTGGACAAAAAAAGTTTCTCCTGATATGAGGAGAAAAAAACCTCCTCATCAGGATATTATGCGGTGACAGCTGCAGGCTGCTGCCTGCCGTACTGCCACTGCATAAGGATCATGACCACGAGTGAAATAGGCAGCGCAATTACAATGGGGTCAACTGCAGTCCACGGGGATCCGAGCAAGGTGACCTTCCCAAAGATTGCCTGGCAGAGTCCCAGGGGTTTTGCTTCTGCTGCATGGAAGAACGCAGTCCAGAGGAACCAGATCACTGCACCGGTTACCATACTGTAGAGCGCTGCTTTTGTGGATGGTGCTTTTGCATAGACCCCGACAGCGAATGCCGGCAGGAAAGCACAGGCGCAGAGGCCCATGAACATCGCGGTTGCCCGGGCGATGATGCTGATCGGCAACATGAAAGCGAGAGCTGTAGAGACGACCATCATCAGCACGATACCATACTGGTGTGCCCGCATAGAGAGTGCACATGCTTTACCCCGTCCCCAGAGATCGCAGACGAGGGCCGTGCCCATCGCGTGGTAGAGAGCGCTGAGTGTAGACATTGCCGCTGCGAGCAGGGTGAGCATGAAGACCACAACAAAAATATCCGGCATTGAACCGTTGATGAAGAGCGGCATAATCGCATCGACATTTCCGCCCGCCGCGTCAAGTGCAATCTTTCCTGACGTCTGGTAGAAGTATACATTGGACAGTGCTCCGACCGTGAACGCAACACCGGTCATCATGAGAATGAACGGGCCCCCGACGAGCACTGCCCGGTTTAATGCCTTATTGTCCTTTGCCGTCATGAACCGCACGACCAGCTGGGGCTGAGCGAGCACACCGATACCCACACCCATGACAAGCGTCGTGATAAGGGTGAACCACATCGGGGATCCGAGCACGGGCATGGATGTCCAGCCGGTCATACCCTGTTCAGCAAGAGCTTTGGGAACGAGATGTGCCATGTTGGTGAGTGCAGTAGTTCCTGCAGTGAATCCGCCCACGATTATGAGAGTGAGGGCGAGGAGGACGGTCATACCGATTAACATGATCGTTCCCTGGAAGGCATCCGTGTACATGACGGCAATGAGCCCGCCGAATACTACGTAAACTGCTGTTATCAGGGCAAACAGGATCAGCGATGATGTGTAAGGAATACCCAGTGTCGGCTCAATGAACCGTGCCCCACCGATAAGGATTGCCGCAGTATAGAGCGGCATGGAAACGACAATGATGAACCCTGCAATGTATTGCAGGATCGGGGACTTGTAGAGTTTGCACATCAGGTCCGGAAAGGTGACAGCAGAAAGCCGCTGGCCGATCTCCCGGGTCTTCTTACCGAACAGGACGAATGCAAGGAGGATGCCAAGACCGATGTTCAAGACCGTAAGCCAGATGAGTCCCATCCCCATGCTTGCCGCAGACCCGCCAAAACCGATGATGGCGGACGTGGAGATGAAAGTGGCTCCGTACGAGAGCGCAATGATAACCGGATGGCTATCACGGCCGGCAACAAGGTAATCCTCGGCGTTCTTCGTCTTTTTATACCCAATGTAACCTATGATGAGCGTTGCTGCAAGGTAGATCAGGACCAGTGCCGCCATCGTGATTGGGTTAACTGCCATCTTCGCTGCCCTCTTTATTCCAGTTCAGTAATCCGTATACAATACAAGCCAGGGCTAAACCAATGGCCAATCCATAGCCAATCAATATCTGGGGGTCAGGGATTCCAAAAAGCATACAAAACCTCTGGTAAACTCTTCATCACGACAATACAATGGGAACCGGGAAAAAGCCAGGTTCCCTATCTAAAGGAGAATGCGTAGCATGGGCTCGATGAAAAACACGTTTGACAAACCCATGGAGATATCATTGCTTACCGGATAATAATCTGGAAATCGTGGTATTTATGTGTTGTTTTTTGGCTTCAGGCGCTTAAATTCCGTTCATTGGCGAATGTATCGGGCGGAAAAGACCATATTGCGCGAAGCAAAACGCTGTAACGAACAATGTCCTCGGCTTTTTCCTCTCTGCACGAATCCCTCCAGCAGGTGCTCGCCCAGCGGCTGGACTGGACGGAGCTCCGTGAGGTGCAGGAGCGGGCGTATACCACAATCGTCTCAGGAAAGGATGTGCTGGTTATTGCTCCCACGGCCGGTGGCAAGTCGGAAGCAGCACTTATTCCGGTGATGGATGATATTTTAAAACACAGCCGTATGGGGGTGGCATGCCTCTACATCTCTCCCCTTAAAGCGTTGATCAATGACCAGGAGGACCGTTTCAGGGAATTCTGTATCCCTACATCGCTCACGGTGATGAAATGGCATGGGGATGTGCCAAAGGGGGATCGCGGCTGGAAGGATGGCGAGCCTCCTCATTTCCTGATGATAACGCCGGAATCTCTTGAGGTGCTCTTACAGGAGAAGAAACTCTCATCAGATCTCCGGCGCATACGCACGGTCATCATCGATGAACTGCACGCATTTGTAGAATCGGAACGCGGGGTGCAGCTTAAGGTGCTGCTCAGCCAGCTTGACCGGATCACGAAACGCCCCATTCAGCGTGTAGGTCTTTCGGCAACCACCGGAAACCCGGAGGAAGTGCTGCGCTGGATGTCTGATGACCGGCATGGGAGCGAACTAGTTGCCATCCCTGCGCCACCCCGGGATAAACAGTTCCGGTTCATTATTGAAGAGGATGAGGAGAAGAGGATCGATGCACTGGTCGGAATTGTAAGGGGGAGAAAAGCGCTGGTGTTTGTCAACAGCCGGAGCATTGCAGAGAAACTGATGAGGTCTGCATCAGGCAGGATCCGGAATCTCCACATCCACCATTCATCCTTATCGCTCGCCACCCGGAAGGAGTCTGAAGAGGCCTTCTCATCGCAGGATGGTGCCTGCATCATCTGCACGAGCACACTGGAGCTGGGTATTGATATCGGGGATCTTGATGTTGTGGTGCAGGTCGGCCCCCCGAACTCAGTCTCATCATTTCTCCAGCGGCTGGGGCGAAGCGGGAGGCGCGACAAAGCAGCGTACGTGGCGTGGCTCTTAAAAGATCCCTGTGAATTCCTCTGCAGTGTGACGATTATTGAATGCGCAATGAAAAAGGAAGTTGAACCTTTAACCCCGTTAAAAAAACCGTATAATGTTCTTGTCCAGCAGCTGTTCCTGTACCTGTTCCGGCACGCCCAAGCCAGCAGGCGGCAGCTGGTGACATCGGTGCTTTCGCATTCAGCCTTTGTCAACATCAAGCCAGAGATGCTGGACCGGATTATTACGTATCTTATTGAACGGGGATACCTGACGCCCGATGGTGAGATGGTGATGCTGGGGGAGACTGCGGAACGGGAGTTCGGTCGTTCGAACTTTAAAGATCTCTACTCGGTGATAATCGGGGGGGGTGAGTACCGGGCTGTCACGCCAGATGGCGAAGTTGTGGGTAAGCTCGATGCCCGGTTTGTCAACAGCCGGAATGATGGCGAGATCTCGCTGGGGGGGGCAGGGCTGGTCGATGGTCAAATGCGATGAGGGGCACAATCTTGTGGTCGTGGTGCCTTCAAGTTCCGCAACCTCGGGAATCTTCTGGACCGGGGGCGAAAGCGGGTACTCTTCGCTCATCTGCCGGCAGGTACAGGATATGCGTGCCCGGGGAGAGTCCCTGTTACCGCTCACAGATGATGACAAAGAGACACTTCAGACGGCTCTCTTTCGCATTCCAACGGGCGTCGGTCGAACCGGGTTGTATATCCGCGAGCATAAGAGTGAGAGGGGCGTTATGGTAACCATCTATTCCTTAAATGGCATCCGGTTCAATCGGCTCTTAACCCTGCTGCTCCAGAAACCGCTGGGGAGTAAGGCACAGGTCCGGTACAATGATTTTGTAATCAGGATCAGTCGCTTGGGAAAAGAGGGAGCTGGAGAACGGGTGGCAACTGCGGTACGGGAGGTCCAGGGAATGGGATTCGAAGAGATCGGCTCCGCCCTCCCCCTTCCATCAGCAGAGGGGTGGAAATTTGCCCGGGCTCTGCCGGAACGCCATTTTCGCGAGATGGCCCTTTTCGATTACTATCTTGTGGAGGAGTTCAGGGATTTTTTTAGGGATGTGACCGTAACGATCCTGCCCAATCCTCTGTCAGAACCCCGGCATGAAACCTGAATTTACCGGGATATCTTTTCGCTCAGGAGCCCCCGTCTCTGTGATGGGGCATAGGGGATGATTTTATTACACGAAAACAGCGAGATCTCATTATGAACAAAAGTGTGGTAATTTTCACTATTGCTATTCTCCTGATGCTGGTCTGTGGTTGTACCCAGCCTGCACAAGAACCCTCTGCACCACCTGCAGCAACTACCACCGTGCCGACTCCTGCACCAACCGCTCCGAAAGTAACGGTTGTAACGCCCCAGGCAATCCTTACAACCGGGTCAGTGTCTCCAACCGTCCAGAACTCGGTATCCGATAATACCATCCGGATCAACAAAAATGGATTTGCTCCGTCAAGTATTACGATAAAAGCAAATTCGACCGTACGATGGGTGAATGACGACTCCACTACGGATCCGGCATTGTATAATCCAACACACAGGATTACACTGGTAACTATCAAGGACTCGCCACTTCTCTCCCCGGGACAGGGCTGGAGCTGGATTTTTACTCAGCCGGGCACCTATGATTTTAGTGATGTGATCCACGATATCCCGAAGGGCACAGTTATTGTGGTGTGACTATGTTCCAGGAAATCAGTTATGCCCTTTTTTTCGGAAAACCCCTCATCATGTACCTGGGAATACTCACCCTATTTGCATTCCTGTTCACGGCAACCATCGCCATACTGAATTTCAAAGGGATACGCACAATCCCGTTCACATGGCACCCACGTTGTGCGGCAATCGCCATCTGCCTTGCACTGGTTCATGGGGCGCTTGGCATACTGGCATACTGGTAACTACTTTTTTAGAAATGCTATTAAAGAAATAAAAAAAATCTGCAGGTAATTATAACCCGATAACGCGGAGCATCGCACCAACAAGAATACCAAACATGGATGTTGATGCGGACAACATCCCTAAAAGGATGTATCCGACGATTGCCCCGATCTTTAACGGGGTGTATGTCCGGTTAAGGTTTAACCTGCGGATAGTACGAAAGGATTTTGTTTCGGGTGATATCTGCGGTTTGTTCTGTTTGATCCGGATCATGATGGTTCACCTGATTGCCTGTGCCGGTGATTCTCTTAATCTGTTCATCGGGCCGGTATTTATACTCGTACGAGGCCCTGTATACAACCTATTGGGAATATCTGGTATTAAATAATTCCTAAATTGTCGTACATGGGAATATAGGAAAAACCCCTGTTTTTTTGAAAATAAACCCCAAATTGCCGTTAATTTCAAATTTTTCCGAATAGGCAATTTTCCTGAGTGAAACCGTGGCTGAAAATTTCTTAAGTACTGCTTTTTTTGTTTCAATCAGGATCTGGATATGAGTGTCAGGATGTTCTTAAAACATCCATTTACAGGGTATCTGAATTGGAAGATTGAAGAGATCCTATCCTTTCTGACGCCGAGGGGGAGATTTGAACTCCCGAGGCGCAGGGCGCCAGTAGCTTTCGAGGCTACCGCCTTCCCGGGCTAGACTACCTCGGCACACGGTTCTCTTATTTTTTTCATCAATTGTTCTAATAGTTATCTGAAAGACAGCGGTTGGTTCTATTACCGCTCCAGCGACAAGTGGGGAGCAGTGCACTTTTAAAAAATCACCATGGTAAGCTTGCGAGCCGGAAAGATGTGCTGGGAAGTAAAAGTGCGAGAAAAAGTATTGGGGAAAAAGGGGAATTACATCATGCCGGGTGGCATACCGCCCGGATTTGACTGGGTGATCATCATGTCATCTACACGGATGAGCATAACGGCAGTCTCGGATGCACTCTGGATTGACTGGCGCTTTGACCTGAGTGGCTCAATAACACCATCTGCGAGCATGTCCACAATCTTGCCGTTATAGACATTGAGCCCTGCATTCTTTTTGCCCTTGGAATGGACATTCTTGAGCTCTACTAATTTGTCAATCGGATTGAAACCCGAGTTTTCAGCAAGCGCGCGGGGGATGCATTCGAATGCCGCGGCATAGGCTTCAATTGCAATCTGGACCCTGCCGCCCATAGTTGCTGCATAGTCGCGAACCTTCATAAGCAGTTCAGTCTCAACTGCACCGCCACCGACTACGTATGTGCCATCTTCCATGGCGTCCATAACTACGCGGGTTCCGTCAACTACAGCGCGCTCAAGCTCGTCAAGGATGTAATCGCTTGTACCCCTGAGTAAGATTGTAATTGTCTTGGGGTTCTTGCACCCGGAGATTCTGGTGAGGTTTACATCATTATCTTCTTCAACAGTCTCTGCAATCCCGAGATCTTTTGAGGTTAAGGATTCGGCCTTGTTGAGTATGGTTGCATGAAGTGCCCGTGCTGCATATTTCATGTCTGCTTCAGGGATGTCTTCGATTGCAAGGATCCCGTTCTTTGCAAGGTAGAACTGTACCGCGTCTGCAATGCCCTTCTGGCAGAGGAGAACGTTTGCACCGCTATCGACTACAGAATCTGCAAGTTTCTTGAGTGTCTCTCTTTCCTGCTCGTCAAATGCAGCGATCTGGTCGGCACTCGAGATCTTGATCTTTGCCTTGACCTGTGTCTTGGTGATCTCTAATGGCGTGGCGAGCATGGCGACCTTTGCCTTGGTGATCTTGCGGGGCATACCATCGTGGGCACGGGTCTTGTCAATGACTACGCCGCGGATCAGTTCAGCATCGTCCATTGACTTGCCTTTCTGCTTCTTGATCATCACGTCATCTTCATCTACAATATATTTCGTGCCGGTCTTTTCGGCGACTGCCATGACGGCATCAACGATGATAGCGTCGAGTTTCTCTTTCACGCACTCGATCGATTTGCCGGTGATTGCGGTATCTGCAATCTTTAAAAGAGTCTTCCGGTCAGTCGGCTCTATCTTGTGGGAGAGGCTGTTGAGAATATCGAGCGATTTGTTCATCCCGAGGCGGTATCCCTCTGCAATGACGGTCGGGTGAATTCCCTGTTCGAGCATGACTTCCGCCTGCTCCATCAGTGCGCCCACAAGGATGACTGCGGTGGTGGTACCATCGCCTACTTCATCATCCTGGGTCCGCGCGACTTCAATGACCATCTTTGCACCGGGGTGCTGAACGGCAATCTCGCTTAAGATCGTCGCGCCATCATTGGTAATCACGATATCGCCTGTGGAACCGACAAGCATCTTGTCCATTCCCCGTGGGCCAAGGGTTGTCCTGACAGCTCCGGCTATTGCCTTTGCTGCGGTAATATTCGAGCGCTGGGCTTCTTTGCCGCGATTACGCTCTACATTTTCTTTTAGAATGATAATTGGCTGTCCAGATAGCATAATGGATACTCCGATGATGTAAAAGGTGGAATTGAACTTCTATATATACCTGTTGAGAATGGATCTGAAAAAAGGGAGGAATCAGTCAATGCGGGATATTTTGAAGAGTGAATAGACTGGTACACCCTCCACATCCTTGATGCCGCGCTTATCAAAGATCACCCAGATGGCAACCGGCACTGCATTGTGCTTTTTTAAGTATTTCACCACTTCGTGCATTGTTTTTCCAGAAGTGATCACATCATCGACGATGATACACCGCTTACCACTAACAGGAGCAAAGTTCCCGCTGATCGATCCCATGGGTTTTTCGCTCTGGTTCTGCTTTGCCGGGTGGTAGATAGAGAGTTGTGCAGCTTCCTGGACCGCAATGAGGGTTGCAAGCGGGATGCCCGAAAGGGCGATACCCACGACCACTTCAGCAGCAGGGGATGAGGAGCTCTCTGAGCCCTGGTCCTGGTAATACCGGTTGAGCAGCATCATTGCTGTCTCTTCGAGGAGAGGTGCCTGGCTGGAGACTGCTGACCAGTCGATATGTACATCTTTTGGGGCGGTTGTTCCTTTTGCCTGGGTGAGTAGCCATGTCACGGTTTCCATGGACAGTGAAAGTTCATCTGCAATCTGACCAGGGCTGTGCCCCTCACCAAGAAGCATCTTGGCCCTGCCAATCAGATCGTCAAGGGAAGACATACCAGAGAGGTTCGCCGGGATCTATTTAAGTTTTCTTTTTATCGCTGAGCCACAGATGAGGCACTCCCCATCGTGATCAAAGTACCTGCCGCAACCGGTACACCGATATTTCCAGTGAATTCGCTTTGCTTTTCGCTGGAGGATAGGGTGAATCTGCACGTTAAGGATACTGGCAACATTCTGGATGGCAAAGTCATCCGTGTAGAGGACCGCACCTGTTTCAAGTGCAAGGGCCAGCAGCTCACAGTCGGTATCAGAGATTACTCCGGCATCCCGGGTTTTTTTTGCAGCAATCTTCACTTTTTCCATGCTCTCCAAACCCGGGGACATCACCCGGAGCCCTTCAGCGCAGAACTTCTCATATTTTCCTTTTGAGCGGATGTCTCGCAGTTCTTCACACACTGATGGTGTAGTGAATAACTCCCCTTCCACAGGATATTCTGAGAAAAAAACACTGGCATCGAGAATAGATTTCATAGGGTTACCAAAAAGAAGAAAAGAGGTAGAGTGTAGTCCATCATCTGCATCTGATTACCGTTGTGTGCGTGTTAACAGTTCATGAGCGATTTGATCTGAAGCAGATACCTTGCTGCATCCGCGCTCGATAGTATCGCTACAGATAATATCCCTTACTCCCGCTTCTATCAGTCGGACATAAGCGCCACCAGTCAACACCCCGTGCACGCAGGCGGCATATACTTCTGTTGCACCCTGAGCAGAGAGCATACCAGAAGCAGTAGCGATCGTTCCACCGGTTGAAATGATATCATCAACGATCACTACAGGACGTAATGCAGCCGATAATGCCTTGGGGGCCATGGTCACCTGCTCTCCGCTCAGCCGGGTCTTTTCCAGGTGATCGTACTCCCATCCCCCAGCTGACGCAACCTTCCCGGCAAATGCAAGAGCGCCATCGTCAGGAGCAAGAATGAGCGGATTTTTAAGATTGAGCGTTTTGATATACGCACCGATATCATGGGCAAGAGAGATGTTACGGGTCGGGGCTCCAAAAAATCTCAGCACGTCAGGTTCATGGATATTGACCGTGATACATTCAGAAACGCCACGACTGATCGCCCGGGCAACCGCGCGGGCGCTTAAGGGCTCACCCTGCCGGAACTGCCTGTCTTGCCGTGCATATCCCATATAGGGTATAACCAGCCGGATATCTGAACCCTCACAGGCATCGATTAAAAGGAGCAACTGGACAAACGCATCGTTGTCTACAATACTGCTGACAATAACGGTCTCATCGTCAAGTTCTCCGGTAACAAGATACAATTCGCCGTCAGGAAAACGGGAATATTTTACATTAACAACCGTAGTCTTTAGCGCCCGCGCAATGCGTGTGGCAAGTATCTGGGATTTTTCGGTGCAGATTACTTTCATAATATCGTTTCCTGATCGCAGACGAACAACATTTCCTTATTTATTGTATGCTGTATGGGAGATAATATACTGCATAAGGTATTGTATTTTTTTCACAAAGGAGCCTTCTTGAGGTATGCAGAACGAAGGCTTCCGCCGTCACCGGTGTGATCAGCTGAAAGTACTTAAACTATCATAGGACAAATTATATGAAAATCTTAAGGTTAAAAAGAGGTCAAAACCGCAATGGAAATATCTGAACAAACCCCCCCGCAGCAGAACGAAATAACACCCGCATCGCCCGAAGCGGTATCTACGGAAAGCGCGGGAGCCATATCATCAACAATTGAAGTTCCTGCAAAACTGATCGATCAGGTCATCGGCCAGGAACATGCAGTAGAAGTGATTAAAAAGGCGGCTATCCAACGGCGGCACGTCATGATGATTGGCAGCCCCGGTACCGGAAAATCGATGCTGGCAAAGGCGATGGCTGAGCTGTTGCCTAAAGAAGAGTTAATCGATATCATGGTCTACCCGAATTCCGACGACAACAACAACCCGGTAATAAGGACGGTTGCTGCAGGACGGGGAAAACAGATCGTGGCCGCTCACAAAGCGGAAGCCAGGAAAAAGATACAGTTCCGGAATATGCTACTCTTCCTTGCCATCATCGGTATTGGGGGATATGCGATTATCACCGGGCAGATCATCATGGGGCTTATCGCGGTTGCCTTTATTTTCATAGCATTCCGCACCAGCATGCCAAGGGAAGAGGCAATGGTGCCCAAACTTCTTGTCTCGAATGATACCAAGAGCGTTGCTCCTTTTATCGATGGTACCGGTACGCATGCCGGTGCTCTCTTAGGCGATGTGCGCCATGACCCCTTCCAGAGCGGGGGGCTCGAAACACCGTCACATGACCGCGTTGAGGCTGGGGCTATTCACCGCTCGAATGGCGGAGTCCTCTTCATCGATGAGATCAACACGCTGGACCCGCACTCCCAGCAGAACCTGCTCACTGCATTACAGGAAGGAGAGTTCCCCATCACCGGACAAAGTGAAAGGTCGAGCGGTGCGATGGTCCGGACGGAACCTGTCCCCTGCAAATTCGTGATGGTTGCGGCAGGAAACCTTGATGCAATCCAGGGAATGCATCCGGCGCTGCGTTCCCGTATCCGGGGGTACGGGTATGAAGTGTACATGGCAGAGAGTATGGAAGACACTCCTGAAAACAGGCAGAAATATGTCCGGTTCATTGCGCAGGAAGTAAAAAATGACGGGAAAATTCCGCATTGCGACCAGAGCGCTATCGATGAAATTATCCGGGAATCCAAGCGCCGGTCGAACCGTAAGGGACACCTCACCCTCAAGCTGCGTGATATGGGGGGCCTCATCCGTGTTGCGGGGGACATCGCCCGGGAGGAAGGTTCAACGATCACGACTGCAGCCCATGTCATCAAGGCAAAGAAAACTGCCCGTTCCATTGAAGATCAAGTGTCAGAGGAAGTAACCCGCCACCTTCGGGAGTACGAGATGACAGTGGTTACCGGAACCCGCATCGGTCGCGTGAATGGACTTGCAGTAACAGGTAGTGATGCGGGATCCGTTCTGCCCATCATGGCAGAAGTGACGCATACTCAGGGAGAGGGTGGGCAGATTATTGCCACGGGTATCTCCGGCAGGCGCCAGGAATCCTGGTTAAAAGAAGAGGAATCGATCGCGCAGCAGTCCCTCAAGAATGTCAGTGCGCTCATCAAAAAGTTCACCGGTAAGGATATCAAGAACATGGATATCCACATCCAGTTTATCGGGACATATGGTGCTGAAGGGGATTCTGCATCTATCACTATCGCCACTGCTGTTATCAGTGCGATTGAGGGTATACCCGTCCGCCAGGATGTTGCAATGACCGGTTCTCTCTCGGTACGTGGGGATGTCCTTCCTATTGGCGGGGTGACCTATAAGATTGAAGCAGCAGCAAAAGCCGGAATTACTACGATCCTTATCCCGAGGATGAATCTTGATGATGTACTGATTGAGGAACGGTATAAACCCCTTGTAACCCTGATTCCGGTGGATACTATAGAAGAGGTTCTCAAGATCGCATTAGTTCCGGAAAACTCTGAGGGTTTCTTAACCAAACTCAGAAAGATGGCGCTGCGTTCGACAGCACTGATTCCAGAGGCAACTCCTGTCAACAATCCGGTGGCATGAACAAACATGCCCGGCATCACTTATTTTGATCTGCGCCATGTAACCGGCCAGATAACCCATATCGACATCGATAACGGTATTTTTGAATCTGCCGGAACCACGTTTTTCAATAAAGCAATCCTGCGGGTTATTAGTAATGCCGGCTGGGGCATTCTCCAGATCGACAATTACCAACCTTGTACTGGCAGGAAATTCGATGAACTGTTACAGAAAGCCAGTGCGCTCTCTTCAATAACGCAGGAACAGGTAAATCTCGGGGAAGTTCCCCGGGGTGTGCTTGCCGTTCCTCCTATGAAAGAGGATCCTCGTTCAGTCAGTATTGAGGAAAAGTCTGCAATTCTTTCAGAGATCGAAAAGAGTGCGATTCACCCCTCCGTAGTGAATCGCCGGGCGAATTACATTGAGCGGGTCGAGCAGGTGGAGTTTTCAGACAGCTCCGGAAACGAATATGCGTACGAGATGTGCCGTTCAGGATTCAATGTGCTGGCAGTCGCCTCACGGAACGGCAACACCCAGATGGGATATGAACGTGAGCATTCCATCCACGGATTCAACTTACGGCACCACCAGGATCTCGGGAAGCAAGCAGCTGATATCGCAGTGGCATTGCTCGATGCAAAATCTGCCCATGGGGGAAAGATGAAAGCGATATTAGATCCGGAACTGGCAGGAGTCTTTGCCCATGAAGCCGTTGGTCATGCCAGTGAGGGTGATCTCATCCAGGAAGGCAACTCGGTCCTGAAAGGTAAAACCGGGCTTAAGATTGGAAACGATTTGCTTACGATTGTAGATGATCCCGGTATTCCTGAGTTCGGGTTCGATCCCGTTGATTCTGAAGGGGTCGCGGTACGCAGAACCGAGATTATTAAAAAGGGGATTGTCAATGCATTTCTCCACAACCGGGAATCACTGGCTGCAGTGGGTAACGGCGTGGCTGGTCATGCACGGGGTATGGCCGGAGAACCCCCGCTTGTCCGGATGAGCAATACCTTCATTGAAGCAGGTGATGCAACCGACCACGAGATCTTTGAAGAGTGCAAAAACGGTATTTTTCTCAAAGGCTCCCGCGGCGGGCAGGTGGATCCGGGCCGGGGTGTATTCCAGTTCAATGCAGAGTACGGGTATATCGTAAAGAACGGGGAGTGCACCGGTATGGTCCGGGATGTCTCCATATCAGGCGATATCTTAACAACCCTGCATAATATCGCACTCTGCGGCAAGAACCGGAAGATGAGCCCGGGATACTGCGGGAAAGGCGGGCAGAGTGTGCCGGTGAGTGACGGGGCTCCAACAGTTCTCCTGTGTGATGCGGTGGTGGGCGGCAGTGGAATGGATTGACCAGTTAATTCAAAAAGGGTTAAAGAGCGTTGACGAAGTTGAGGTCTTTTACGTTGAGGGCAGGAGTATATCTGCTGACCTGAAACAAAAGAAGATCAACCTTGCTTCCGCTTCAGAAGACTGCGGGCTGGGCATCCGTACTATCCATAAGGGGAGGATTGGGTCATCAAGTACTAACGATCCCCGCAAATGGAGTGAATGCCTTGATGCAGCTATTGCCAGTGGCCATCTCGCCACTTCATTGCCGTGGGAAGGATTGCCCCGGGCCCAGGACATTTCACACACACCGCTCACGTTTGATCCTTCTATGAAGGTTGAACCCGTTTCTGCCCTTACTCTGCTCGAACAGATGCTTGCAGGAGCAGAGGAACATGCAGCAGAAGTGACTGCCGGCTCTGCCGGGCTCTCTACGGCAACGGTAACCCTTGCCAACAGCAGGGGGGTGCACTACACGGACAGCCACACGGGAGTCTCGCTTTCGCTCGAAGCTATTCACGAACAGTCCACAGGATCAGAATTTGATCATTCCAGTTTCATGGATAAGGTTGATCCTTTCCATGTCGGGGAACGGGCAAGCTTCTTTGCCTCCGAATCTGCGGGAGGAAAGGAGATCTCCACGGGGAATTATGAGATCCTGCTCTCCCCAATTGCCTATGCCGAACTCCTTGGTAGTGTGTTTATCCCGGCGCTGAACGGGCGGAATGTGCATGCCGGAAGATCCAAGTTTGCCAAGTCACTGCAAGAACCTGTTGCTGATCCCCTGATCTCGATGTATGACGACCCGCTTCTCCCGGGAGCAAGTGGCAGCGTGAGCTGGGATGCAGAAGGCATGCCGACACACAGGATTGACTTCATTCGGGATGGTACGCTGGAAGCCTTTGCCTATGATCTCAAAACAGCCTACCGGTACGGAAAGACCAGTACGGCAAGTGCGGTCCGGGGAGGGTATGGCGGTTCTCCGGGGATCGGCCATCATAATTTTATCGTTGACGGAAAGCGCAGCAGCATAACAGATGAACGCGTGGTATATGTGCACAGCGTGGTTGGCGCTCATACGGCAAACCCGATGAGCGGGGAATTCTCTGTTGAACTTTCCAATGCGTTCTGGATGACAGAGGGGGAGTTCCAGGAACCGATCCGTAGTGCCATGCTGTCAGGAAACGTATTTTCACTGCATAACGAGATCATAGGTTTAAGCCACGAATCCCGCTCACTCGGTTCGATGATTTTGCCTTCAGTAAGGATAAATAAGCAGCGAATCATTGGTAAATAAAGGAAAATCGGGATAATCATCATGAGCGCAGTACTCATTGCAATTCTTCTTGTCATAGCGATCGTTGCGATCGTTTACTATCTGGTAAAAAAGTTCACGGTGCTTGTTGTCAACGCTATCCTTGGGATAATTCTGCTGTTTATTCTCAATTTCCTGCACGTTATGCAGTGGATGGGAAAACCAGATCTCGGGTACAACTTCGCAACCGTACTCATTTCCGCACTAGGAGGACTTCCGGGGGTTTGCATCCTCGTGTTACTTGATATTTTCGGCATTACCCTGTAACTCCAATTATTTTTATCGAATTCCTAAATCCCGTGTGTTCACATCTGCCCCCTAAAAAGTGCGGATGCTCGGAATTTTTTTTGTATACTCGGAAAAAATGGAATTCTTCAGGCTTGCGCCCATTTTTTCAGAACACATTTGCTTCTGAATAGACCATGACCTGCTCTTGTTCTATCTCGTATGGCTTGATTTCACGGGAATGGGCAGACATGCGCATCTTTACAACTTCGAGTGCAAGATGAACATCAGTCAGATCTGAGGGACGGACGTATCTGAGCAGGATAACTGTATCGGCAAGGTACTCGATCAGTCCGTGACGGCTGGAAAAAACATTATCCCGGTGGGTTTCAGAAGTCATCATGATCGTACAGTCCCGGTCCCGGAGCCCTTCGATAAACCGGTACATTTCTTCTCTTCGTATAGAGTCGGTATCGAACAGGTCTTCAAAGAGGGAGATCGGATCGATCACCACCCTGCTGGCCTTCACTTCTTCAATAAGTTTTGGCAATTCGTTTTTGATGCGGTTGTTGGCAACATTGAAATCCGTGGGATCGAGCTTGATGACATAGAGAGCTTTATTCAAAAACGGTGTGATATCCCATCCTTTCTGTTTCATATAGGTATAGATTCTTTCCTCGCGTTCCTCAAGGCTGATATAGATAACACGTTCCCCTCGTGTAAGTCCATCCCAGATAAATTGAAGGGAAAATGTTGTTTTGCCCGTACCATAGGTGCCGATAATTGCACAGATGCTACCCGGGATCAACCCTCCACCCAACATGTCGTCAAGACCAAGGATTCCCACCTTAACCCGTTCGGCAGTCATATAACCATCCGGATGTTGCTCACTTCAAAACCGCTTGTTGTTGAAATGCGGACTGCAAATTTCACCAGATCGCGCTCCTCCAGGTGGGGCATAACCCCCCTGAACTTCTCAAAATACATCACTCGCTGCCTGCGTGAACCGGTGCTCTCTTCCCATTTGAAGAGCATCACTGCATCTGCAATGTCTGATAGTTCTTTTTCCTGGACGGTATTAAGGATGCCCTGGGTAAGCAGCAGATAACAGGTAAGACCCCGCTGTTTTGATACCCGCTGCAAACCCCGTAAAACACCGGTAAGGTTTGACCAGCTGTTGGGAGTATTGGATTGTGTGGCAATATCGGTGATGGAATCCATTACGATAAGACTTTGCGGTTGTGTTGTATTGATCACGTTTGAGAGCTGGACAAAGACATTTTCATGACCTGACCGCTTTTGCATTCTTGTAAGGATATCGCTATGGCTGTACCACTCATCAGGAACAACACTTCTGTCAAAATAGAGTTCCGAGAGATCATCGAACTTGATTGAATCCACGAGCTGGCTGACATTATCAACATGCAGTGAATTGATGATCTCCTGCCTCACATCATCCTTTAGCCTTGTGAAGGTGATATAACGGAGCTCTTTTGGTGTAATTCTATCCTTTAATTCATCACGATTTTTTGCGTCCAGCAGGTTTATCATCGAACTGTACACAAACTCGTAGTTGCCCGCCCCGAGATCGCCAAGGAAAAGGATGACAGAACCCGGTGGAACACCCCCGTCAAGAATCGGGTCGAGTGATGAGATCCCGGTTGGCATCTTTTTACTGGTATATTCCTGCATAAACCCCCATTATTAATAAAAACCTTGCCTTCACAGAAACTCTCATGGGTAGTATTATAAATATATCTGATCGTAAAAGCATTATCATCTGATCTGTGGGAAAAACGACAAAAACGCCTGAATTTACCGGAATGACACATAATTATATAGAATGATCTCCCGAATTATATCTCGGGAACATAGTAATTTTACGGATGGGGAGCTTGTGCAGTATGCAGATCTCTGGATTCTTTAACTCGATTAAAAAACATCAGTCGGAAAATGGGGAACAGGGACCTGCTGATCCACCTGCAGAACCAGAAAAAACAGTTGCCGGTGGTGATGAAAAGAAAACTCCCGTACCTAAACCAAAAAAACCTGATGCAGGATTATTTCACTATTTTCATCTGTTAAAAGGGATTAAAAGTCCGGTCATTGATGAATACGACTTTGAGCGGGATGGTACGCTTGTTGAAGCGAAGGTGGATGATACGTATGAACAGATCGATCAATATTGGATTGAAAACGGATGTTCGCTTATCATTATTGCCCTGAATAAAAAAACCAACCAGCAGGAATATCTCCTCTTCGAACCGTCCCTGTCCGATTTTGAATATGAGCTTCTGGAGCGACTATATGAGGATCTGCGGTGTGTCCTGATCCTGTCGTCAAAAGAGATCAAAAAAGATAGAAAACATATCTTACTCGAAAAGATGAATGAACTTTTCGATGATTACGGTGTTACGCTTACCCCATCCGCCCGCCACAAGATCCAGTATTTTTTAATCCGGAATTTTTTAGGCTGGTCGCGTATTGACCCCCTGATGAAGGATCCCAATCTTGAGGATATCTCCTGCGATGGCATTAATGTCCCGCTCTTCCTCTATCACCGTCATTATCGGAATATCAAGACAAACATTATGTTTGAATCCGACGCTCTCAATTCGCTTGCCATCACCCTTGCCCAGCGTTCGGGCAAACATATCTCTACCGGTTCCCCGATTATCGATGCAACACTCCCCGACGGCTCGCGACTCCAGCTGACGTTTGGCTCTGAAGTGACGACGCGGGGAACATCATTTACCATACGTAAATTCAGGGAAGAACCATTCTCTCCGGTTGAACTCATAGAGATTGGTACATTCAGTGCAGATGTTCTCGCCTATTTCTGGATGGCTATTGAGAACAATAAAAGCATGCTTTTTATCGGTGGAACAGCGTCTGGAAAGACCACATCGTTAAATGCTGTCTCTCTCTTCATCCCTCCGATAGCCAAAGTCGTTAGTATTGAGGACACGCGTGAGATTACCCTGTATCATGATAACTGGATTGCCAGCGTAACCCGTGAAGCCCTTTCTGAAGGTAGCAATGCAATAACCATGTTTGATCTGTTAAGGGCAGCAATGCGACAACGACCCGAGTACATCCTCGTCGGAGAAGTGCGGGGTGCAGAAGCCCAGACCCTTTTCCAGGCAATGAATACCGGGCACACCACGTTTTCTACCATGCATGCGGGCAGTGTCGATGCAGCAATCCACCGTCTTGAGAGTGAGCCATTGAATGTACCAAGAAACATGGTGCAGGCACTCAATATCATCAGCGTGCAAGGATTAATCTTCCATGGGACAGAGCGTGTTCGCCGTGTTCAGGAAGTTGTCGAGATTGCCGGAATAGATCCTTCAACAGGGAATATGCGAGTCAACAACGTCTTTGTCTACGATCCCATACACGACAAAATAAGTTTTACCGGACGTTCCCAGATCTATTCAGAGATCGCAGAAAAACGAGGGTGGACTCGTGAACAGCTTGAGGCTGAGATTGCAACCCGGAAAAATCTCCTTGAAGAGATGAGAAAGCAGGGGCTTAAGGATTACATCTCGGTTGCATCCCTCTTCCATGCATATAATATCGATGCTAAAGAAGTGCTAGCCAATATTTCGGATCTTCGTATGGTAATTCAATGATTGTCAGGAACTACCTCCGGAAATGGATTAGTCGTGATCCCCTGCGATATGATGGCCTGCGTTCAGATCTGATATCCGCCAGAATCGGGATGACCCTCGAACAGTATCTCTGGCGTTCAGCTAAGGTTACATTAGTTATTGGTATCGTTTTTGCTCTTCTGGGTTATTTAATCAGCCCATTGTTGAGCCTGCAGCTCCCGACCGGAAAAATAGGTATCTATAATGTTTTTAATGTTCAGTTACCGGTCTTTTTCAATGCCATTTATCCACCACAGTATATTACGGCCCTCCTGGTCATTGTTGCGCTTTGTATCGGTGCGTACCTTGGTTATACTCTTATGGTCCGCCTGCCAGTCATGGAGAAGAGAAACCGCTCGATTAAGATTAATCTTACTCTACACAATGCAGTGGCCTATATGTATGCGATGAGACGTGGGGGTGCCCAGCTCATGACAATTTTTCGATCGTTGTCTGATCGAGCAAATATTTATGGAGAGGTGGCGTTGGAATTTCGCCAGATCGTTAGAGATGCAGATTTTTTTGGGTACGATGTTGTTACCGCAATCCGTCATCTTTCAGAGACGACTCCTTCAGAAAAACTAAAAAATTTTCTTGAGGATCTCCTGTCTGTTATTGAAAGCGGAGGGGACATGTCAGATTTTCTCTCCATGCGGGTCAAGATTTACCAGGAAGAAGCAAAATTAGAGCAAAAACAGTTTCTCAACGTCCTGTCCCTTGTTGCAGAAGGTTATGTGACCCTTTTTGTGGCAGGCCCGCTTTTTCTGATAATCATTATGGTTGTTATGGGGATGATGGGTGGGAGCGCAGTTCTCCAGCTGGCAATATTAACCTATGCGATTATTCCCATCGGATCAGTGGTGTTCATTCTTATTCTCGATATTATATCCCTAAAGGCGGAAAAATCTGAACGATATACAAAAGTAAAGTGGCTTCACACTTTTTCCGAAGTAACGATTGTAAAAAAGAAGGATGATGAGCAACTGTATTCACAAATAAAAAAATACGACCAGCTAAAAGATCTGATCTATTATCTCAAGCATCCTTTTGAGAATTTTGTAACAAATGTGGATCATACCCTCTATGTGACGGTGCCCCTTGCGCTCATATATATCGGGGTTGTACTTTTGAACATTCCCCGTTATAGAAATCAGGAACTTTATATTTCTGTTATTGATGATCACATCATTATTGCCCTCCTCATAGTACTCATTCCCTTTGCGATTTTTTATGAACTCTGGTCCCGGAAAGTGCTGGGGATACAGTCGCTCATACCGGATTTCCTTGAACGTATGGCGGGCATCAACCAGGTGGGACTTACCATCGCACAGGCGATTGCCATCATGGTGAATACCAACCTTGGGCTCCTGAGTTATGAAATCCGGAGAATCAAACGGGACATGGAATGGGGGGCCAACTTCACCGAAGCCCTGATGCGGTTTGAGGAACGGGTCAGCACTCCCTCAATTGCACGTACCGTGACACTCATCACCAAAGCAAGCGAGATGAGTGGACAGATCTCTGTGGTGTTATCGATTGCCGCAAGCGATGCAAAGATGACTGAAGTGCTCAAAAAAGAACGCCTCATCGAGATGTTTATTTATACGGCAATTGTGTACCTCTCGTTCTTTGTCTTCCTCTTTGTCGTGGGTGTAATGGCTACCCAGTTTCTCCCGGTGCTCGCAAATATCACGACCACAGGGATCCCGGCAGTCGGGGCATTGTCGGGTATTGGTTCGATCCCTATCCAGACTATTAATAGGGTTCTATATCACGCATGTCTTATCCAGGCACTCTTCTCTGGCATTATTGCCGGGCAGATGGGAGAAGTGTCACTTGAAGCGGGGATAAAACACTCCTGTGTCCTCCTCATAATCACATTGGTTGTCTTCAATTTTGTCCTCGTTATATGACACTAAACAAAGATAATAAAAAGGTCCTTTTTAGATAGAGTTAAATAATGCAGGAGTGATCTCGTAGTGAGGTGAACTGGATATGTGTAGTGTTGGCGGACCTATGGATATTGATATTCCCCCGGATCGTCTAAAACCGAAAG
>JBAZQT010000007.1:0-59886 GCA_041645055.1 Methanoregula sp.
ATAGAGCACCTGCGCAAAAACCCATATAAAGAAATGACAATTAAAAAAGCGGGACTTGAGGGAGGTGTGTGTGTTTACCCATTTAGTCCCGTTGCTGCTGGTACTTTTTTGGACGTGCCTGTGAAAGTCCTGTACCTGCCATGAGGTGATGACAGGTGCTGATGACGAATTCTGCATCACCACGATTTCGCAGTTTTAGATCAGAAACGTATGCACACAACCATATGAGCGCATGTCCCTGTCGTTCAGCATTGTTGATTGGCTTGCAGTGTATATGCACAATCCCAATGCTGTGCATTAGTGCACAAACACTAAGCACAATATCTATTGTTATCATAGCCTTTAATAAATTAATCGATCAAAGATCGAAGCAGTTCTGTGAATCGAAATGAACGACATAAAAAAATTATTTTCACTAAAGAGTATAATTTTTTTTAGGGTGACTGATCTATGGAAGCGGCAGACAATGAAATAACCCGTATCAAAGAGGTGCTCCGCGAAAATCCCCGGGGAATGAACATCAAGGAAATATCAGCCGCAGTTGCTATGAGCCGGAATTCCATTGCGAAATATCTTGATGTCCTGACCGCAGCCGGGCAGCTCGAAGTCCGGTATGTCGGGAATGCCAAACTCTTCTATCTTGCAAAACGCGTGCCCCTTGAATCGATGATGAGCATGAGTCCTGATATGATCGCGGTCGTTGACAAGGATATGCGGATTGCGCAGGTGAACTCCCCGTTTGTTGATTTTATCGGGACGCCCAAGGAAAAAATCATTGGTACACGGTTGTTTGACCTCGCTTCGGCCCTCCTGCCGGTTGAGCAGATGATGGGCTGGCTGCAGCAGGAGAAAGCAGGAACGGACCCACGTCACGAGATCCACATCAAAAAAGACGATAAAGTGATGTATTTCAATGCACTTTGCATCCCTACCCTGTTTGAAGACGGGGATGCCGGTGTGGCCCTGAGGTTTGAGAACATCTCAAACCAGAAGAAGGCCGAACTCTCCCATGAGGAGAGCAAAAGGCTTTTAGAGGCTGTCCTGTATGCCTCCCCTGCCCCGATGTACGTGATTGGAAAGGATCACCATATCCTTGCATGGAACCGGGCGATGGAGAAGTTCTCCGGGTTAAAATCCGCTGGTATGATGGGTACCCGCAGGCAGTGGCAGGCATTTTACCCGGAGGAACGACCGTGCCTTGCAGATCTGGTCATCGATGGCTTGACGGAGAAGATACGGGAATGGTACCCGAACACCGATCTGCAACCGGTATCCCCTATTGGTTTTTTCGCAGCAGAAGAAGTGCTCCCAACGCTCGGAGGAATCCCCCGAAAACTCCGGTTCACGGCGACATCTGTGATGAATAATGAAGGAGATCTCATCGCTGCAGTCGAAACGGTTGAAGTGATCTCATAATATAATTCAGAATCTCAAAAAAGATATCATTCTCTTTTCTGCTCGAGAATGGTCATACGGGGATAAAATCCGAATTTCCGGTAAAATTGCCAAACCTCCTCATTACCTTCCCCGACTGATACCCGTTTCCTCCTCACACCACAGGCATCCATCCAAGCAAGTGCGCGTGAGATTAGGTCAGAACCGATATGGTGCGAGCGGTTGTCGGGCTCCACATAGATCGATTCGATCTCTCCGTTTTTTTCAGACGATATTGAACACACGCAATAACCAACAAACTGGTTCGAAACCAGATCCTGTGCCAGATCGAGTCGCAAAATACCGATGGATGCGATCGCTTTAAAATATTTTTTCCGGTCGTCGAATGTCATTTGTTCGTAGTGGAGGCGGAAATGAGATGTCCGTTCGTGGTGATGTTCATTGAGCTGAGTCCAGAGATGCCGGATGGCTTCAAGATCGTGTTCATCCGCTGTGATATATTCTACCCGGTCCATGGAGAAACCTATACCAGATCTATTGTGGGAGGATGGCATTTTAAGCACAGTGGTTGGGATCGTTTTCACCCTCAAAAAAATCATATTTTTTCTCCTTACGATTTTGTGTTAGTCCGGCAAGACTCCCAATATTATTCTTGAGGTTTTCTCTGTGAGTATCGCCCAGCCGGTCTTTTTATGTGACATCCCATGTAATACCCATACGGTAAGGTGATCGACAATGACTGATTTTTTTGACAAAGCAGCTGTGGTCTGGGACAAAGATCCCGGGCGGGTGCAGATGGCGAGAACGATTGCTGATGTCATGATCAACGCCCTACACCCGGATGGAACCGAAACTGTGATGGATTACGGTACTGGAACCGGTAATATAGCACTTCGGATTGCACCGCATGTCAAGCGGATCATCGCGGTTGATTCAGCGAAAGGTATGCTTGAAGTCCTTAAGGAAAAAATCATGACCGATGGTATCACCACGATTGAGCCCCGGGAATGGAGCATCGGGCACGATGTCGCAGACCTTCCGAGGTTTGACCTGATCGTGAGTTCGATGACCCTGCACCATGTCAGGAATACTGCAGATGCGGCCCGGACCTTTCACGAACTTCTGCTACCCGGAGGGAGAATCGCGATTGCCGACCTTGATTCTGATAATGGGGAGTTTCATGAAGCCCCTGGTATTGCGGAGCATGATGGCATTGACCGGAAAAACCTACAACATGTTTTTGAGCAGGCCGGGTTTGATTCTGTCAAGTTCAGTCAAGCCGCCACGATCCATAAAACATCGTCTCGCACAGGCAAACCCCGGGATTTTTCAATTTTCCTGATGATGGCAGAGCGACACTAAAAAAGAAATCTCTTTTTTTTTATTACCGTTACCAGATCGGTGCATCTGCGATTGTGTTATTTTCTGATGCGGAGCGATATCCCCGTTTATGATATTCATCTCCCAACCCCCCAATCTGATAAACCTCCCCGTGGTTTATATCGCTTGTTTTAGGAATTTCACTGCTGTTTTATGTAACCTGATGCACATTGGCTTGCATTGATATCATAATTTTACTGTTCCGCTTTGTATGGGCGGCATGAGTTTGGAGTTTTTGTTTTTGGAGTGTGGAGAGTCTCATATACTATGGATTCTGGCAACCGGATGAGTCGAACCATTTTTCCGACCGGATTGCATATTCACCCCTCGTACAAATGAAAAAAAGGAACCTGTATCGGGGAGAAAAAATCGCTCACTTCTTAATGAATTTTCAACTTTGGGGAATTATCCTGTGTATTTTGATAATCCGGTCAAATAATAATATTGATATACCCCTTGTCTTCCACTGGAACGGACTGTATATAACCCCCGATTGCCCCGGCAAGGATTTATACACGATTGTGATTCGCGGTTTTTTCCACTATCCCGCTGCTTAGTGTGGACGAGAAATGATGGTGGAACCATTGCAACGCTCGAATTTTCAGCAGTCCAAAGTGGGTCATGAATTGAAATGGCCCCTAGGTGAAGCGAGAGTGCTTCCCAGTTATGAGTGTCCTTGACACTTTATCGGCAGTAGTTTCCAAATCCATGCCATTTTTTCCGATTACCGCTAACGCCCACTGGATTATCACGCAGTACGAATCGGTAACTCGCCAGATATCTGATGTCCTTGACCATCTAACTGAGGAGTCCCTCCCATCAGTAGCCATTCTCAATATTACCATCTGCCATTCTTTTACCGGTTATTTCTGTTGCCTGTTCTTAGCATTGCTAAGAATTGGATTGTGATCAGCCCATCCATTGAGATGTATGATCTCCGCAATTAGGTCAACCGCAGGGTAAACCGGATCACAGTACCCGATTTAACGTCACCCGCAATCCTGTCCTCTGCCCAAACCTTTCCCCCATAACTTTCCACCAGCATTTTGACAATGTGGAGGCCGAGCCCGTAACTGCCTCGCGTCTTTTTGTCCTGTGCAAACCGGTCAAAGACCAGTGGTTTTTGTGCATCGGGAATTCCAGGCCCTGTATCGCTGACAGAGACTTCCAGCAGGCCCTGCGGTGTGTCCCGGGCACTAACAATTATCTCGGTATTTTTTCCTCCGAATTTTATACTGTTGGAGAAGAGGTTATCAAAAACCACGCCCAGCATTTCGTTGGCGAGCACTTTCCTGTTACAGTGTTCCATGATAATATTTACATCTGTACGGGATCCCATCTCCTTTTTTATAATGGAAGCAAGGTCCACTTCCTCGACATCAGTGGGATTTTTGTAGATACGGCTGATAGTCTCGATGTTCCGGATCACATCATCGCTCCTCTTGGCAAGCCCGATAATCTTATCGGCGAACTCTTGTTCTTTTTTCCCTGCGGTAGTTCGAACCAGTTCTGCATACCCCCGTAGTCCCATGATAGCGTTGAGGATTTCGTAGGTGATGGCATCAAGATAGATATCGAGATAGAAATTTGCCTTACGGTTTAGCTCCTCAAGATCTCGGTTACGTTCTGCAAGTTCTTGTCGTGCATCCGTCAAATCGTCCCGTTGCAATTCGATCTCTTCGATCAATTCATGCATCTCTGTCCGCTGGTGCTGGATCTGGTCGAGCATCCGGTTAAGGGAGCGGGTGAGTGAAACTACTTCCTCGTCTCCGGTTTCTGGCATTCGCCGGGAAAGATCCCCGGATTCACCGATGGATTTCATCCCCGTGTCGAGATCACTCAGCGGTGCAATGACAAAGCGCTGGAGGAGAAACTGGATTGATAGAAGCAAGATAATACCGAGGAGAATTATGATACCAGCCACGATTGCAATGGAGTATTTAACTTGCTGATATACCGGGCGCGTAGTTTTTATGGTAAGCAGCAGGAAAGTCGGTTTGTTTTCAATCCCGGTAATGATGGCATAACCGTCCAGTTGATCGTCACCGGAAGAGTGGACAATGATTGCCCCACCTTTTGCGGCTCCCGCTTCCGGCACTGACAGGGTCTCGTCACCCGATTTTGGTGTGTAAGGGATGAGTAATCCGTCAAGCTGCAGCCTCTGGTTAATGTTGTCGATCCTTGCTGCATCGAGAAGACGGGCCATGACAAG
Organism: Methanoregula sp.; assembly: GCA_041645055.1. Classification (GTDB taxonomy): domain Archaea; phylum Halobacteriota; class Methanomicrobia; order Methanomicrobiales; family Methanospirillaceae; genus Methanoregula. The sequence goes on from JBAZQT010000007.1 coordinate 4,988, forward strand.
AGTGCCTTTCCCGGGGTCCGACTGGTTACCGTACACTATGGGATAAGCTGCAAGAACGACGGGAACATTATTAATTGCAGAGACTCCTCTCCTTCCGGAAATACTTCCCGACACTCCTTCTATGATAATACTATCACGAACGATAGTATCGATTCCAGACGGAACTGACTGGACAGTATTCCCGTCATCTGTAATGGTCTCGGAAAAAACACGGTACCCGCTGGCATTGTAGATCATAATGTAATCGATCCCGAGGTTTTTCATGGAGACCGGCTGGAAAAATCGCGAGGGATCCTGCACACTGCCAGTGTCCATAAAAACCATTGCGGTTTCATCACGGAGTGCCCAGTCGCGGCAGGTGGCAGCCACATCTTCTATCTCGTTGTTGATCTGGGATACAAAACGCTGGGCGTGGGATGTGGTCTCCTGCTTCTCAATGGTCCCAAATGACTGAAGGATCACCGACTGGGTGATAATACTCAGAACAATCAGGAAAATTACCAGAGTGCCAACTAGGATAAGTAGTGAACGGGTCCGTATTTTCATTGAGGAAACTCAGTATGGTATTTATCCGGAACAGTACATCATATCTTTCGCCATAATATCAATATAACTATAGTGTTGTATCGGATTCATAATGAAAAACCATCTTAAGTAAAAACAATTGTTTTCGCCAATACGTTTTTGATCCACTAAATGGGAAAATGCCAATCCAATTTAACCCGGCTCGTGGCACAGGTGACAGTCCTGCAAGTTATAGGGATTACTATTTGGGAGTGAAATGATCACTTCCCCTCATTTATTCCTCCGTGAGGACCCCGGTAATCCGGAGTAATGACACTGAGAGAAAATAAGCCCAAATGGGGCTCCGTTTGCCATTCCCCTTTCCAGAAAACCCCACAAAACCGTCCGTTTTTGTGCATGTAAAAAATGTGCCCAAATTTCCACCAGTTTGCCAAAATACGGCATTACTGCGCTCTATTATAAGGCAACCAAGGGCGTTTTTATCGAAGTTATTTTTGCTAAATAGTTAACCCGTTTGATGGGATTTCTGCAATAAAAAGGGCTGTTATCGAAGCCTTATTTTTCCGGGGTCGAAAAAAAGGTTATTTTTAAGGACATTTCCCTATATTTGTGTCCTACAGGAGTGGGATTTGGCGCTTAACGAAAGACCCTTCCCACTCACTTCTTCTCTTTCTGTTCAGATTGCCCGCTGGCATAACCCATAAACCACCCAGTCCACCAGGCTACGATAATGCCGGTGAGCAGGATAAGAGCATCAGTGTACGTCATAATTTTTTCTCCAGTTGTACATCGGAATAACGGTACGTTCCCTTCGGTATCACCATCTCGAACCGTGCCCCTTTTCCCGGCTCACCGGTTTCGCGGATGTTTATGCCGGTGATAGAGAGGATCTCCCGGGACAGGGCTAAACCCATCCCGGTGTTCCTGCCAAACCCACGCTCAAAGATCCGCTCCTTCTCTTTAGCAGCAACTCCTTCGCCATCGTCTTCACATACGAGAATGTGATCGCCATAGCGTTCCGTAAACGAAAACCGGATGGTCGTGATCTTCCCGCCATATCGCACCGCATTGTCTATCAGATTATAAAATACCTTGACAACCAGCGGGTCCGCATACACTTCAGTGCTGACAGGGAGCTCGTTTATCACTATAACTTGTCCGAGCGTGGCTTGCTTTACGGCATTGTCTACGAGCGTACGACAGTTATGCCGAATCGGAGCATTGACACCGATCTTCTCGTATTCCCCGGTGAACTGGATCATGGCTGAGATCCGCTGTGCTGCAGTTGAAATCATCCGGAAATTCGCATCGAGAGTGGGGTCGTGCTCCTTATATTCCAGCATATCCATATATCCCAAAATTACGGTCAGCTGGTTATTGATGTCGTGCCGTGTGATGCTGGAAAGGAGGGAGAGTTTCTTGTTTGCCACAGCAAGTGATGTAGAAAATGTCCTGAGTTCCTGCTGATGGTACTCCATCTCTTTTTCAAGTTCTTTTTGTTCCGTGATATCCCGACCTACCGACTGATATTCAAGAATCCTGCAGTCTGGATCAAAGATTGCACGGACACTCCACTGCTGCCAGCGAATGCTGTCGTCAGGCATAAAGATCCGTTGGTCAATATTCACCACGGGATGCATCGGGGTTAATGAAGTGAAATGCCATGCAACCATTTCCTGGTCTTCCGGATGAATTACTGGTTTGAAATGGTGCCCGATAAGGTCCTCCCGTTTCTTGTCGAAATACCGGCAATAGGCATCGTTGACAAAGATGTGTGTACCGTCCGGGAGGAACCGGCAGATGAATTCGGTCTGATCCTCTACAACATTGCGGTATCGCTCCTCGGTCTGTTTCAGCGTTTCTTCTGCCCTTTTGCGCTCGGTGATATCGGAGGATATTACTGTGACGGCGATCACCTCGTTCACCACCGGATCAATAACCGGACTGAGTTTTCGTAAGTAATACCGCCCTTTCTGTTCGTACTCATCCTGAACCAGGCATTTTGACGCAAGAACCCGGGCTACCTGTCCCGCAAAGATTGCGGTCTCCTCTTGCGAGTGGAAGTCCGAAAAGCGTTTTCCTTCATACATCCATGGCGAAAGACCCCGGCGGAAAAGGTGCCGGGCATTGATCAGGAGATACCGGCAGTCGCGGTCGACGGTGTAGATTGAGTCTTCAACCGATTCGACAAATGAACGGTACTGTATCTCGGACTTCCGCAATTTCTCCTCCGCTTCCTTCTGGTGATGGAGTGCAACCAGGGTCTGCTGGTGCTCAAGGTAAGAAGACCGTAGAGGAAAATAGATGATGATTAATGAAATGATACTGGTAAAAATTATCGTTATTACGTGGGATTCCCACAAAGTAATTGAGGGATTGAGCACCTGCTTTGCAACCTCGTACACGAACATGATGACGAGCATGGAGAAAAAAACAAGAATAAGCGAAGGATACAGTACCTTAACTTCATTCATTTCTGACATGGGATGCAGGGATTCCTTCACAGTCGGTAAATATTGTTCCAGCTCCTCCGATTGGGAAGAAGCGGTCGTGTCTTCACAATAGAGCATCAGGCCTCTCTGGTATTGACTGCCGATAGCCGTGCAATCCGGAATTTTGCGCTGAGCGTGATATGAACCCTGTAGGTGGCATTACCCACATTCACGTCCCGGAATATCGAGTCAGTATCCGTTTCATCCATACGGGTAAGGATCTCCGGCAGGTCATGCGGGAAGAATTCCTCAAGCGAGCCATGACTCCCATTCTGGACCATTGCATTGATGGCGGCATCGTTGTAGTACGTAATTTTTCCATTCTGGTCCACTTCAATCACCGGGGTCAGTTCAAGATGGGGAATTGCATTTGGGTTCTTTAATTCCCGCACTGCTGCTACCTTACGGGAGATATCCGACATAACAATCATGTGACCCAGATGGAGGTTACCTGCATCGAGTGGTGCGATATGGATCTCGGCATCGATTGCAAAACCGCTCTTATGCTTAAACCGTGTAATGATGGTGAACTTCCCAAAATCCTTGAGATCCTGCTGAATACGGCGGCCAATCTCGTCATAGGTCTGGGAGTTCTCATAGAGGTTTTCCAGGTGCAGGCCTTTGAGTTCATCGCGTCGGAAGCCCAACATGGCTGCAAGGGAGTCATTCACCCACTGAAACTCCTGGCCTTTTACATGGGCGATGCCTTGGGGAGAAGCGGAGAGGATGGCCTGAAGGACTGCGTGTTTTTGTTTCAGATCTGATTCAGCCTGTCGTTGCTCAACCGATCGCTTAACCTTATGGGCGAGTTCCGCATACTGGGATCTGGGATCCCCACCTTTCTGCAGGTAATAATCTGCGCCAGAGTTCAGTGCCGTGATTACTATCTCTTCACGTCCCTTACCTGTAAAGAGTATGAACGGCAGGGTCAGTGAGCGGCTGCGAACTTCCTGCAAAAAAGCAATCCCGTCCATCCCTGGCATCTGGTAATCAGAGACGATAGCGTCGAATGGTGTCCGCTCCATCTCCTGGAGGGCCGACGCTGCTGAATCTGCAGTCGTCACGGTGATGCCGGGAGTACGTTCAAGAAATATCTTCCCAATATCCAGCAGTGAGGGTTCGTCATCGACAAAAAGGAGCGAGATGGTCATTGGCTCAAGATCTGGGATGTGTTGATCAATAGCTGCGGATATATTCTGTGTATTCGAAATTGGGGTACAATCCACCACACCGGGGTTGCTGCTCGTCTCTCCAGTTACTACGCTGAGAGATTTGTGCAGTACTTCGGGTATCATGTTAATATCTCCAGGTCTTTTATTCCCCACAAATGAGGGATTTCCTCTGATGGGTTGCATGATCATGATGCGGGTTTATGAGAAATTTTTCAGAGTTCCGTGCAGGACCGGCTCTCTTCATTATCAAACGTTGTCAGGATACATGGCTTCTTGCAGGTTTCGCATTGTATGATTTTCATACATGATCCTCGCTGTGGTATATTGCATAAAGATACCCGCGAAGTCAGATATACATTTTCGACATAATCTATAGATTGAGTGGTAATATATAGAGAAAAAAATTATTAAGAAAGAGCAATGGGTCTTTTCTGATTATGGAAAGATCCGCGACGGGTATCACTTTCCGGTCTTGGATTTATGTGGCTCTTTCTCCTTTTCCATCAACAGGTTAATCACGGTCTCAGATATATCCCCGGCATACTCGCCGGCCCTGCGGATACTCTCTGCAATGTAACCGACGTGGATTGCAACAAGGGTATCCTGCTTGAGTACCATGTTGTTGATATCTCCGCAGATCGTTTCGAGTGCATGGATTGATTCGATATTCCGGTTCGCATCCTTCATATCAGCATTAAAAAATGAGATAATGCTCCTGTCAAAGTTTTCAAGTGACAGGGAACTCGCCTTTTTTATTGCTGCAAGGATTTTTTTGTCGAGTTCCCCATCGATAATTTGCGGGGTGTTTTCGGCAATTCTTACTGCATGGTCACCGATCCGCTCAATGATCCTGCTGAGCATGTAGTAGTGCATCGCCATACTTGTCGAGATCCCCATCTTCCGTGACAGGGAAGCATTCTGCATAATCATATTGGTCTGCCGGGCGATCAGCCAGTTGAGCCGGTCCACATCCATGTCGCGATTGACCACATCTTCAGCCAGAGCTTTATTGCGGGTTTCTAATGCCGTGATTGCATCCTCGTGCATGGTCTTGACGATCACAAACATACGCTTGATGGTATTTTCAAACGGCATCTCTGAGGGGTTGAGGAGATCTTTTATTGCAATCACGGATTCGGTCTCTTCAACCACTTCCTGGCCGATCGTCATCTGGGAAAAGTCCCGGACAACCGTACGGACGAACGGGGGAAAGCGTTGTTTTGTGGTGAGCCGGATTACGGTAAACCCGGTTATGTAAGTACCAATAAGTAAGCGGAAGAGAAACGCCGGATCAGCAATGGTACTACAGTCTATCTCTTTGATCTTCTGGAGGGGTTCTTCGGTGATCTTTGTTGTGACCAGCAGTGTCCCGTCCGGTTGGGCGATTAGCCCTACCGGATCATTTTTTTTAATGTGTTGTTCCCCTGCCCAGTCTTTAGGGAGTGTCACCACAAACGATGCACCCCCGGTTACCTGCACCCGCCGTATTTCCATGACTCACCTCGTATTACTATAGTAAACAGATTTCACTATGCTACTCTATTGTTATCTTTATGATATATAATCCTGTATAGTCTATGTCGAAAAACAGTATATTAGCCACGGGTCAATGGTGGATGGAACATCATGAAAGCAAACTGGAGTTCATCGTTACTCATAACCATTGGCCTTGCCGTCCTGCTCATCGCAGCGATGGCAGTTGCAGGCTGTACTGACACCGCAAATAAGAATACCCCGGCTTCTGTCGCACCGGTCTCAACTCCGGTTGCAGTTGCCACTGCACAGGTTGGAGCCCCGGCAGCAACACCTGCAGCACCAGCGCAGACCACAGCAGCACCTGCGGCACCGAAAGAAAAACAGACCATTAAGATCAGCGGTTCGACAACGGTCTTACCCATTGTCCAGAAAGCAGCTGACCAGTACATGGCCGCTCACCCTGAAGCAGACATCCAGGTATCCGGTGGCGGATCGGGTGTAGGTATCCAGATGATTGGTGCAAAGACTGTTGATATTGGTATGACTTCACGTGAACTGACCAAAGATGAGTTGGCAAAGAACCCGACATTTGTCGTCACTTCGGTTGCACAGGACGGTATAGCAGTCATCGTCAATCCGGCAAACACGATCCAGTATATCACTCTTGATCAACTCAAGAACATCTACCTTGGTAAGATAACCAAGTGGACCGAGATTACCGGTGCAAACGTTCCCAACACTAACAACCAGATCGTCATCATCGGCCGGGACAGCGCATCTGGAACCCGCGTTTACTTTGATGAAACCGTTCTGCTGAAGACAACCCCGACTAACAAGATGCTCGAAAAGAACTCCAACGGTGCAGTTACCCAGACGGTAGCCCAGACCCCCGGTGCAATCGGATACGTATCCATTGGATTTGTCAGCAAAGATGTAAAGGCAGTTCCTGTCTGGTACAATGCACAAAAAATTGTTGCCCCAACTCTAGAGAATGTAAAATCAAAAACCTACCCCGTCTCCCGTGATCTCTATGTCATCACAAATGGTAAGCCCAGCGGTCTTGCTGGTGACTTCATTAAGTACGTCCTTAGCGCTGATGGTCAGAAGATTGTAGCCGATGAAGGTTACGTGACTATCAATTAAGCTGTAAGGCAGGCAACAGAATCAACCCCATTTTTCTTTTAAAGGAGGCGAAAAACATGGAATTCACAAAAAAATCCGAAGGTGGCGTTACCGCCTCCAAAGGCACTCCACGGTTGTCCTTCTTAAAAGAACAATCAATTAAAACCGTCTTCTTCTTTGCAGCCTTCTTTGCCGTTATCGTAGTCACCTTCATCCTGCTCTTCTTGTTACGGGACGGTTACCCGATCTTTGCACAGGTCGGAATACTCAGTTTCCTCCTTGGTCCTGACTGGGCGCCGACAGCGGTTGTGCCATTATATGGGATCTTCCCGCTCATTATCGGAACCCTGTTAGTCACCATCGGGGCAATGGTCTTTGCTGTCCCACTGTCCATAGGCTGTGCAATTTACATATCTGAGCTGGCATCACTTCGTACCAAAAAGATCCTCAAGCCGGCAGTTGAACTGCTGGCCGGGATCCCTTCTGTTGTGTACGGGTTCTTCGGGCTCATTGTCCTTACAAATTTTATCCGGGTGAGCTTCGATATACCCTCCGGTGAGACCTGGCTAGCGGCTTCGGTGCTGCTTGGGATCATGGCCCTTCCTACAATCATCAGTATATCTGAGGATGCAATCAGTTCGGTACCTCACGAGTACAAAGAAGGGTCGCTTGCAATAGGGGCAACCCGTTGGCAGACGATCAGCCGGGTGCTGGTTCCTGCTGCCCTCTCGGGTATTGCAGCTGCTATCATACTTGGTATCGGCCGTGTTGTCGGAGAGACTATGGCAGTCCTGATGGTGGCCGGTAACGCAGCAATCATACCGGACCCGATCTGGAATATCCTCTCACCTTTGAGGACACTGACTGCAACGCTCGGAATCGAGATGGGCGAGGTATCGATCGGCAGTGAGCATTACAGCGCCTTGTTCGGTATTGCCGTTGTCCTGCTGGTAATCACGCTCATAATCAACCTTTCTGCCGTATCCATCCTGCGCTATCTCAAAGAGGGAAGAGCCAAGGGTCCGGTACGAAAACCACTCATCACTTCTGCAACAAAAGAATCCCTCTCACGGTTTGCTGAGATCATCGGCATTGCCCTCTTATTGATCTTCCTGCTCGCAGCCGCACCATGGTGGCTTGCAGCTCTTGCCCTGCTCATTATCGGGGCATGGTATTTCGGCAGGGACCGGCTCTCACAGAAACATATCCAGACAATCGCCTTTTGTCTGGTCGGTCTTGCGACCCTCATCGTTATTGCCATCCTGGTCATCATCCTGCAGGACATTGTCGTGCACGGGCTTCCGGCACTCTCATGGGAGTTCCTTACTCAGCCTCCCAAGGATCTCGGCCGGGCCGGAGGAATCTTCCCGGCCATTGTCGGTACTCTCTATCTCGTACTGGGTGCGATTGCAATTGCGCTGCCTCTCGGTGTAGGGGCGGCTATCTATCTCGTGGAATACACGCGGGAAGGACGCATTACCAAGATCATACGAACCGGAGTTGACCTGCTCAACGGTACGCCATCGATTGTCTTTGGTCTCTTCGGGTTTGCCTTTATCGTGCTGTACCTCAATGTCGGTGTCTCACTGCTGGCCGGGCAGATCACGCTTGCCCTGATGGTACTGCCGACCGTGATTCGTACCACTGAAGAATCTTTAAAAAACATCCCGCAGTCTTTACGGGAAGGCAGTCTTGCACTCGGGGCTACCCAATGGCAGACAATCAGCCGGGTTGTCCTGCCTCCGGCAGTACCGGGAGTTGTGACTGGCGCAATCCTCTCTATAGGCAGAGCTGCAGGAGAGACGGCTCCCATCATGTTCACCGCAGTAGTATTTTCGTCCCGCTTCCTGCCGACATCTGAACTTCAGCCCGTCATGGCACTACCGTATCACCTCTTCATCCTGGCAACAAACGTGCCAGGAGGATCCACCAACAAATACGGGACCGCGCTCGTACTGCTCCTGCTCGTCATCGGGTTCTACTCGGTTGCGATCTATGTAAGAACACATTTCCAGAACAAGGCACGGGGATAAAAAAATGTCTGAATCTGCAATTATCACAACGAATAATGTTAACCTCTGGTATCATGAGAAGCATGCACTCCAGTCGGTATCGATACGAGTCCCGAAGAACCGGGTGACTGCGCTTATCGGTCCCTCGGGCTGCGGGAAATCAACCCTGTTGCGCTGCTTCAACCGGTTGAACGATCTTATTGACCACGTGAAGATCACGGGGGAGATCACGCTCGATAATGAGAACATCCATGCACCTTCAACCGATGTGGTGACACTCAGGAAAAAAGTAGGGATGGTCTTCCAGAAACCCAACCCGTTCCCGAAAACCATCTACGAAAATGTAGCTTATGGTCCTCGTGTTCATGGCGTCAGGGATAAAGCAGAACTCGATAAGATTGTCGAGCAGAGTCTCCGTCACGCAGCGATCTGGGACGAGGTAAAAGAGCGGCTGAATGATTCCGCTCTCGGGCTTTCCGGCGGCCAGCAGCAGAGGCTCTGTATTGCCCGGACACTCGCCGTGGAACCCGAAGTGATCCTGATGGATGAGCCCTGCTCAGCGCTTGATCCGATTGCAACGGCAAAGATCGAGAATTTAATCGAGCGGCTTAAGGAAGATTACACCGTCATCATCGTCACCCACAACATGCAGCAGGCAGCACGGGTGAGCGATTACACGGGCTTTATGTATCTCGGCAAACTGATCGAATGCGGAAAGACCCGGCAGATATTCGAGCACCCCTCAGAAGAACTCACCGAGAATTACATTACCGGTCGGTTCGGGTAGGAACTATGGCAGAAAAATTCCATACAGATCTCAAAAAACTTAAAGCCGATACGCTGAAAATGGCGCAACTCGGGCGATTCATGCTGCGAACATCAGTGGATGCACTTATCCGGCAGGATAAGGAACTGGCTGCATCCGTAGTTGCACGAAAAGATGAGATTCACGAAATGGAAGTGCGGATCGAAGAGCACTGCTACCAGATGATTGCACTCAACCAGCCTATGGCAAAGGATATGCGGATCATCGCCTGCACGCTCAAAGTAATCACTGCCTCTCTGCGTATCGGGAGGTACGGTAAGTCAATTGCAAATATAGTTGCTGATCTCTCAACAAAACCTCATATAGCGAACCTTATGAGCATTCCGCACATGGCGGACCTTGTCATTGACATGGTCGATGATGCAGTTGCTGCGTACGAGTCTGACAACCTCCGCCTTATTGAAGATCTCTCGTCAAGAGATGATACAATCGATGCGCTCCGGCACTCGATCTTCCGCGAAGGGATCACCTACATGATGGAAGATCCGAAGAACATCTCGCGTTGCACGCACTACATCATGGTGGCCCGGTATCTCGAACGGTGTGCTGACCATGCCTGCAAGATTGCAGAGAATGTCCAGTACATGGAGACTGGCGAACGGGTTGAGATCCATTAAAAGGTGGGGAGTATGGAAAGGATATGGAAAAGAAGGCCGTGCTTTTTGTCTGTTCGTTTAATTCGGTCAGGTCACAGATAGCTGAAGGCCTTCTCAATGCCCGCCGTAAGGATCGCTATAATGCATTTTCTGCCGGTATTGCTCCGGCAGGATTGAACCCATATGCAGTTGCCGTCATGAAAGAAGTGGGAATCGATATCTCTTTCCAGAAGTCCAAGAAACTCTCAAACTTTGCCGGAACCCGGTTTGATTACGTTATCACCATGTGCGACCATGTGAAACCAGCGGTAGCCGGGTCAATCCCTGAAGGCGTAATCATGATTCACAGGGATTTTGTAAGTCCATCAGAAATTCAGAAAAACAAAGACGAGATCCTCGCGGATTTCCGCACGCTCAGGGACGATATTGACTCATGGCTGACCAGGATCTTCCCGGATTGTCCGGATGGCCGTCAAAGTAAAAATCAATAACTGATTTCGAGAAAATCCACAGTCGGATCATTGTTGCCCGTTACTTAGAAGATCCCGGTCTTATCTGAATAATTATGTTTTTTTCACGTATCGATATTTTCATCGAAAAAAAGGGATCTGATTTGTTCTGCCATGTGCTTTAAACCGGGCATCCCCTTTTTTGCATAATACTATATTTATACGATATTAGTATCGATTTACACTTGATGCAATTGATAAGATGATCTTTCTGACTGGTTTCTTCATGGGTTGTGAACATGTGGTTGCATTTCATACAGACTGCGAGCCGGGAACGCACCTTCAGTATCTCACTCCTCATTGAAGAATTGCCACTTGGGGAACGCGTTTCTGTTTTCTGTTTCCCAACCGGGTATTCGCTTTTTTGCATCTTCATAATACCGTAGTAATGCTTATGCACGTCCATTCCTGTCACCTTTTTCGTACCGGTGAGGAATGGATCGCGTATGCATATATATTTTATTGTTTAACTCTATATATCAAACTTATAAATATAGAATTTATGTCAAATGTAATCATGAAATAATCTTCAATATCCGTAGTTAACTGAAGACAGGATAGTCTATCGTGTTTTGAGAATAACCGTGAGTGAATTAACTATAGTTAATATGTATTGTATATAGAGAAAATATTTTAAGTATATACTTGCAGAATGAAATAGGTAACTGGGTTGGGCAGTATCCGGGCTCTGGGTCCGGCACATGGCCTGACTATGGAGCTTGAGAATGGAAGATCCACTGCAGAAAGGAGGTACGTTATTGACGGTACCAAAGACACCCGTACTACAACGGATGTCTGGAAATAATCCCCTCGAAGAATGCCGGAAACTCGCACGTGTTCTTGCAAAAAAGATCGAAATGTTAAACCGGGAATGCCGGTCCGAACGCGAAAATTCCATGCACATCCGGACTATGGGATTAACCCTTGCAACCCTGACGGCTCTGGTTAACACCCCCGATAAAGATTTACCGGCAATACGTGCTTCAGATATTCTTGAGGATGCCCGAGGGTTTACTTACAAGTCCGTACGGTACTGTGATCTCGAACGCATCTGTGATAAATAATGAGGTGTATCATGCAATTCACTGACATACAAGAAAACCAAAACTCCTTTAATAGGATTCAGGCATCTGGAGAGAGCATTGAAAAAATATCTATGCACCCGGACGATTTCGCAGCACACCTTGCCTGGGTGACCGCAAAACGGTCTCACGAAAACATACTCGGCAAAACCTTTGCAGATCGTGTCCCGAAATTTTATTGGATCTTTGGATGAAGATTTGCAGGATCACCGAGACTATCGAAAAAAAAGACGGGCGAGCGGGTGGAGATCCACTGAGTGCAGGGACGGTACTTAAGGAACAATCACCGTTTCCTCTTACTCAACAGGATTTTTGTCGTTAAGAAAAGACACGTTTTTTGCAGTGCACAAATATTAGTCCCGTCATTTGATGAATATACAAGTAAACTCTTTTATTATGAAGATCCTGCTTAATACACAAATATCATTCTGGTTGTTCTACCAAGAGGGTGCAAAATGACAGAGAATATCGTATCTGACCCCATCGAAAGAATGTTTCAGGGAAACGCGGAATTTCGTGAAAAAGATTTTTTGCCCAATCTGCCGTACTGGAGGAAAATCGTCCTCGGGCAAAAACCTAAAATATTATGGATCGGGTGTTCTGATTCACGGGTTAACCCGGAACGTATTACCGGAGCTATTCCCGGTGAATTGTTTGTCCAGAGAAATATTGGTAATATTGTCCCGTCACAGGATTGGAATTTTACTACGGTTCTTGAATATGCATTAATGAATCTCAAGGTAGAACACATTATTATCTGCGGGCATTCAGATTGCGGAGCGATCAAGGCGTTGGATCACGAACAGAATAGTGAATATTACATCCCTGTCTGGTTAAACAATGCAAAGGAAGCAAAAGACCGGGTTGATGCAAAAATCAAAAAGCCGGAAACCCCCGAAGAGATCAAGGACAGATCCCGTCTGATAGAAATGGAAAATATCCGGCTTCAGATGGAGCATCTCAAAGCACATCCACTTGTGAAAAATACAATCAGGGAACGTACCGTTTATTTTCACTGCCTGTATTTCGATCTTATGACCGGGAAACTTACCCGCGTTGATTAAAAAGCCTCTTTTTTATCTGGGCAATATTTCTTTCCTACGATAAGAACAAATAACTTTTTTTTGGTTGCTAAAAAAATATTTCGTGCTTCCGAACGATTTTCTGATAAAAGATATTTTTTCCCGTGCAGTAATCCTTTCCTCCATCGCAGGGAACCCCCATTCCATCGAATTCCTTATCTTATTTCAATTGCATATAACGCGGTTTAAGCATGAAATGCGATAAATCCCGTTTTGGTTTGGAAAATAACAAAACGATACAACGGAAAAACTTGACGAACATGATGCATGAAACGCAGTTATCCGCTGAGCATGGAGTACCATAGTGCCAGTCCTTGACATTGAATCAGTCAAAGGTCTTTCAAGCGCTGAAGCTGCCGAAAAAATAAGGACCGGGGGATACAATGAACTCCCTGAGTCAGAGAAACACGGCATTTTCGGCATCATTTTAGAAGTTGTCAAAGAGCCGATGTTTATCCTGCTGGTCGCAAGTGGCCTGATCTATTTTGTTCTCGGTGATGTTACCGAGGGCATCATGCTGATGAGTTTTGTGTTTGTTATCATCGGCATCACGGTATACCAGGAGCAGAAGACCGAGCGGGCCTTAGACGCTTTGCGGAATCTCTCCAGTCCCCGTGCACTGGTCATCCGTGACGGCGAACAGAAACGGATTGCAGGCCGTGAAGTGGTAACCGGTGACATGCTCATACTTGTCGAAGGCGACAGGATCCCTGCCGATGGAGTTCTCATCTCTTCAAACAATGTCTCTGTTGATGAATCACTCTTAACCGGGGAATCAGTCCCGGTCCGGAAAATACCATGGGTCATGGGATTAGAGGTAGAACGACCTGGCGGTGATGACCAGCCGTTTGTCTACTCGGGAACCCTCGTGGTGCAGGGCCAGGGTCTCGCAGAGGTCCGGTCTACCGGCGCCCGGACGGAAATGGGAAAGATTGGCTGCGTTCTGCAAACCGTAGAGCGGGACGAGACCCGGCTCAAGAGTGAGATTTCCCGGATTGTCCGGTTGATTGCAATCATCGGCCTTTTTCTTTGTACTGTTATCGTCGTTGTATACGGTCTGACCCGTGGGAACTGGATTGAAGGGCTTCTTGCGGGGATCACGCTTGCGATGGCGATCCTGCCCGAAGAGTTCCCGGTGGTCTTAACCATATTCCTTGCTCTTGGCGCATGGAGAATCTCTAAAAAAAATGTGCTGACCCGGCAGGTACCGGCGATAGAAACCCTGGGTTCGGCAACGGTCCTGTGCGTTGACAAGACAGGCACACTCACCCAGAACCGGATGACCGTCCAGTCCTTTTTTGCCGGGGGACAGTTCTGCACCCACGATGCCACGGGAAAAAATTCAGTAGCAGAAATCTGTCATGAACTGGCTGAGTTTGCCATTCTTGCCTGTAAGAAAGATCCCTTCGATCCCATGGAAAAGGCATTGATCCACCTGAGGGAAGGCGATTTCGGAAAGACCGAACATATCCATTCCGGCTGGGAGCTCATTGTTGAATATCCGCTTTCTCAGGAACTCCTTGCGATGTCAAACGTATGGCGATCGCCCGGCGGTAATGACTATATTATTGCTGCAAAAGGGGCTCCGGAAGCAATAGCAGACCTGTGCCATTTCGACCAGGCAAAACAGCAGGCACTTGCAGTTGATATTAACACGATGGCTACGGAGGGGCTGAGAGTTCTTGGCGTGGCAAAGGCATCTTTCATACGGCCTGAACTTCCCGGCGGACAGCATGATTTCACGTTTACTTTCCTTGGGCTTGTCGGGTTTGCCGATCCCGTACGTCCGCAGGTAGCAGACGCGGTGAAGGAATGTTATACTGCGGGAATCCGGGTTGTGATGATCACCGGGGATTACCCACTGACGGCAAAAAATATCGCCCGACAGATTGGCCTTGACGACACCGATACCTGCATCACAGGTAATGAGCTTGATGCAATGAGCGAAGCGGAACTCTTAAAGAAAATCCGGTCGGTCAGCATCTTTGCAAGGGTAGTACCGGAACAGAAGCTGCGGATAGTCAATGCCTTAAAAGCCGCGGGTGAGGTTGTTGCGATGACCGGCGATGGGGTGAACGATGCCCCCGCCCTGAAATCTGCGGACATCGGTATTGCCATGGGTGGACGGGGGACGGATGTGGCGCGGGAAGCATCCTCGCTCGTACTGCTCGATGACAACTTCACGTCCATTGTATCTGCTATGCGGTTGGGACGGAGGATTTTTGACAACTTAAAAAAGGCAATGGCGTATATCTTCTCTATTCACGTCCCCATTGCCGGCATGTCTCTCATCCCTGTACTCTTCAACATGCCACTGGTCCTGCTGCCGGTCCATATCGTTTTTCTCGAACTGATCATCGACCCGGCCTGTTCAATCGTGTTTGAATCAGAAAAGGAAGAACGGAATGTGATGAACCGTCCTCCGCGGCACAAAGAGGAAGGACTTTTCACAAAAAAGACCCTTGCCCTCAGTCTCCTCCAGGGATTTGTCGTGCTGGCGGTAGTCATGGGAGTGTATGTGAATGCACTGGGCAGGGGATTTGGTGAAGCAGAGGTGAGGACCCTGACGTTTACTACTATTGTGATTGCAAACCTCTGCCTTATCCTGACAAATCGGTCATGGTCTGAAACCATTATTCCCACATTACGTACTCCCAACCGGGCAATGGCCTGGGTATTTGCCGGAACATTGATCTGCCTGATCCTGGTCCTTTTCATCCCGGTACTTCAGGATCTTTTCAGGTTCGGCAGCGTGTCAATGGTTGATCTTCTGGGATGTGCCGTTGCCGGTATTGGGAGCGTCATCTGGTTTGAGTGCTACAAATACTGGAGCAAAAAGAGTGAATGAGCGGGTAGCGATCCACTGAACACCGGGTCCGGTGAGACAAAGTCAGGGGAAATTAATGTAATCAGGACACATTGGCCCGGTCACCGGTCTACCTGGTAGAAACTAGAATGTAACCGGTCCTGCACTAAACCGGTATTCAAGTCCAAAGTCCGGGAGATATGATAAGTTTTATACAGAAATGTCATCCTCCCTATCCCCTTCTTCCGGTAAACACGACAAACAGCCGGTTCTTATACACTACATCAATCTCGCTAAACCCGCAGTTCGCCAACCACTCGAGCTGAACCGAGAGTTTCTCGTTCTTATCAAAAGTGTCCCGACGGTACAGCATCTGTTTCTTATCTTCCGGTGAAAGAGGGCACGGCACTAAAAATTCGTCCCAATAATCCATATAGCGCCGGTTGATGGCCGCAGTCTCGCCCAGCACCTGATCGGCGTTGACAAACATACCCCCGGGATTTAACGCTTCAAAGATCTTTTCGTAGAGCCGGTGCTTCTCCTCATGCTCAAGATGGTGGATGGAAAGCGCTGAACAGATCAGGTCATAGCGCCCGGCAAAGTCAACGCTGCTGTAATCGCCGGTAATGTATCGTACATCGTTGCGATCAGCGAATCGCTCCTTTGCGATGCTGAGCATCGATTCGGAGAGATCTACCAGAGTGAGATGAGCGTCTTTAAATTTCTCGAGCATGAGTGCAGAGAGAAGACCGGTACCTGCGCCGATATCAAGGATTGTTGGACGCGGATTTTTGCACTCCGCTGCCCAGACTGCTGCGCTGTAATAGTCGTCCATCTCCGGGATGATCCATTTCCGCTGGGCATCATACCGGGACGCGGTGGCGTCGAATGCTCGTTTGATCTGCTCCAAAAAGATCACTTCTTATCAGGATTTGTTAAGGATGGGTAATCAAACCGGGGGTTCGGTTTGATTTTCAAGAGATATTATCGGTCTGCCTGAAAATTCTTATCTAAATCGATTCAGAAACTGGAGGAAAAAAATCGATTTTAAAATTAGCGAAGCTTAAGCATCGCATTTTCTCTCCTTAAAAAATATTAATTGAGAGAGCGCCCGTTATGGACGGGGAACCGCATGTTCAAAGGAAGGGACGGAAGAGAGATCCTTGTATCCAACGGTTTGTCCGTCAGGGAACCGGATGGTGAGGTCCCCGGATGCACCGTCCAGCGTGATCATGTTGCCAAACCAGTAATTGTCAATTTTTTTCTTTGCATCTCCAAGGGAGAATGCCGGTGTTTTATAATTGGTAGTTCCCGGGTTTTGACTCACCGTCACGAGATGCTGAACCGTGAGCTGTGTACTGCCGGGAGTGACAGAATGAACCTGGATGTTTTTTCCTAATGCTCCCGAAAGCAGCGGAACTGCAGCAGGGTAGACTATTGCCTGCTCTGCCCAGTTCAGGGAATAATCTGCGACAATCAATGCATCCCCGTTCTCTGCAACGGTGATATCAATATGCCGGATACTGACTGCTCCTGCCGGAATAACAAGGAGAAGCATGAGGCTTATTGCCACGATAACCGTCATACCATCACGAAGTATCATAGTAAGATATGCTTTGATATTGTTTTCTTAAATATTAATTGGCGGAAGTTTTCATACTTCACTTTTCTCAGGATGTTCGGTCTGACCAGATTTATTTCGACCATTGCAGGTTGCGATCACCAGAGGTTCTCATAAGATCCAGGTGTTTGCAAGAGTAACCAGACCGGCACCCCCACCACCCCCTTTTTTGATGGTTCCTTTCGCAGAATAGCTGCGGATCGGCAAAAAAGGGAAATTCCAGTCCCCGTCATTAGGTTCCCCGGCAATTGAAAAGTGGGATTTTAAATAATATCCCGTAGAACTTGGAATCAAATTTTTTTTATATTCTGGTGATTAAAATGGATTTTGGACAAATTGTTGGTGATTCCTTTGCCTATGCAAAGGATGCAGTTGTTGGAAAGTGGATGCAGTGGTTGTTGCTCGTAATTGCAACAATTATATTCTGCATCCCGTTACTCGGTTATTCATTGAAAGTCTTACGCGGTGATAACCCCGCACCGGAAGTAAAAGAATGGGGTACGCTCTTTATCGACGGGATCAAGTACCTGATTGTCTCACTCATCTACCTCATCCCCACGCTCATCATCTTCTTTATCACAATCGGTGCAGGAATTCTGGCAATGGTAGGCCAGGATCCCGCTGAAGTAATGGGTGCCGTTATGGGCATGCTCTTTGGTTTCATAGTTGTTGCAATTGTTCTCATCCTTACGATGATCTTTGCCACTATCGGTATCATTCGCTTTGCCCGTACCGGCAGCATGGGTGAAGCGTTCAACTTCGGTGAAATTTCCGCAACGATCGGGAAGATCGGCTGGGGCAGCTACATCATCGCACTGATAGTTTTGATTGTTGTCTCGATTGTAATCCAGATCATTATCTCTCTCCTTGGTATGATCCCCGTTCTTGGATTTATCATCGAACTCGTTCTCATTGCACCCGTAATGATCTTCGAATCACGCTACTTCTGTCAGGTCTACGACGCAGCTGGTGCATAACCTTCCCTTTTTTTATATGTGTTTTTTCATCATTTTTACCGATAACCAATCTCATCTGAAATGTGATTCATTTCCATAAAGATCACAGTGTTCATTCCAGTTTTAATTATGAAAAATTCTCAAATCTTTCGTCATATGAATAAAAAAACAGGAGGTATGTCGGAATATTTCCCCAAATAAATAACCCGTAAAAAATGAAATGATTAATAAGATTGAAGTAATTTTTAATAATTATGCGAAAACTTGCTATTCTGGCTATTTTTCTCGCCATCACGATTCTAGTGAGTGGATGTACGCAAAGCACGACTCCTGCTGCAGCAACATCGACCCCGGCACAAGGTAATGAAGCTCAGTACAAGGCAACCTCTGACAAAATCAGTGCGGAATTTGCTCAAGCCGAATTATATTTAAAGAATTTTAATTCCAAGCTGGCCTCAGCTAAAGCTGAGGATATGTCCGCTGTACTGACCAGCGCATCAACCGACTTGCAGGATGCAAAACTCCATGTGCAGAACGCCCAGGCCCTCGCAAATGATCTCTCTGGTTATGCAACGAACGCCCAGGAACAGGCAGACGCCCAGAAAACACTTACCAATCTCCATTACCTGGAAAATGCCATCAGTGCCTTAAATTCCGCGGTCGAAGAAATTCAGAAGTCCTCACCTGACATGACGGTCTTCGAGGCAAAGATCAAGGAATCTTCTGACTGGATTGCAAAAATCAAGTAATCTTTTAACCCTTTTTTTCGAGAATTTTATGGATAATATTTCACGGATAATCCCTCTCGTGCAAGGATATGTTTCATAAATCCGGTATGTGCCACTATGACAGAATCATATTTTGCTATTATTACCGTATCATCTGCTTCATAATTTCGGAATTATCCGGGTGTATTACAAAAATGTTATAAAAAAGAAAATGTCCGGGCGGGATATCCCGGTTTATTTCTCACTGACGTATGCCGCCCCCTCGCCTATCCTGCCGGAGTGCACCTCGATCTTGAACCAGCCCTTCTCGCCCCAGTCCGTTCCCCAGCTGTTCTTGCCAATAAAATACTGTTTCCCGTTCTCGGTTCCCCAACCGGTCAGCACTACGGCATGGTCCGTGCTCGCATCACCGGTATCATACTCAAAGATCCCCCCGGTATAATCGTCATAGGTATCCGGGCAGGCCATTGCAACAACAAGCGGTCCCTTTTCATAGATCGCGGCTTTGAGTTTCTCAACCGAAGGAACAAAACTTTCCGGATCGGAGCCATCCGAAGGCTTGGGTTCAACCCACGACCAGTGTTCAGCTGCGTACCGGGTAGTGCCGCTTAAATCCTTACACTTGCTGTCTGCCCCCTCATAGGGATATTCTTTGAAGCTGACCGGTCCTACTCCCCCGGTTAATCCTGCCTGGTTAACGATGAATGGCATGGACGAAGAGAAATCCCCACCGTCACAACCGTTCCCCTGCCCGTTACAGGATATGAGGTACTGTTCCGAGAGATCAGGGTTCGAACCTGCATCATGGTTCTTTCTCTCCATGTAAGATTCAAGGACGGCGATCTCGGCATGTGCCCAGCAGCTCCCGCAGCCATCGCCAACAGCATTCTGGTCTTTTATGGGAGTTGTCCAGTCCCCGTCATTATCTCTCCAGTCAAAAGAATTCGGAAGATTACCCGGAACTGTAACTGCTTCAGCATCTCCACCGGCCATTTTTTGTGTAGGCTTTTTCTTACCATGGATATATTTTTTCTGGGCATCACTCATGGAAGATATTGAAGTGACTCCGGCAGTCCATTGGTAATTATGGGCTTTGTTATACTCGTTCTGCACCCGGATCTTTTCGGTAACTAAGGAGAGATTCGGTTTGATTGTTGAGAGATTCAGAGAAGCAGTCCCAGGTTTTTTTGTGGGTTGTGCTGTTCCACCGGACCCTGCGGAATTCGTACACCCTGCAACAAGGAGCAGGCACATCACGATTACGATACACACAAGAATTGTCCGGTTTTTCATAGTCGTTACTTCTGCCGGAATACCTCATAAAACCCCCATATTTTATTCCGGGCGGCAATCTAACCGTGCAAGCGGTGTTTGTTGTTGCGGAGTTTTAAATACAATTCTTTATAAATTCACTATTTTAAGAGATACTGAGGATTAACCATGGGGGACAATGACATTTCAGTTGAATCAGTCGAAGTAGCATTATTGTCTGAAATCGAAATGTCATCCGCAAAAATGATGAAGGATGCGTACCAGCCAGACTCCGGGGAAAAAATGGATGAAGACCGGGATGTTCCCGGTATGCAAACCAAAGATTCCCCCCAGGAAGATGGTTCGGTCGGGCCAAATGCTGTCGTATATATTACAAAACTGTTGCACCGGACTCGTCCTGAAGAAATTAATAAAATCCTGTTAAAAAAACCTGACCGCACAACAAATACGGGCACTCACGATTTTTACACCCTGGTACTCACCCTCAGTATGCGGCTGGGTGATCGATCGACAACCCGTTTTCTCAACGGAACTATAGAGCTCGCTTTTCCTTCCGGGATAAAAATTCTCACCTATTCCCCCAAAGAAAAGGGCACTATTTCTTCAATTATTGAAAACGGTGGAGACGTACTCTCCCTGTCTCCCGGTCTGGATTATTTGGGAGTTACAACTCATGGTACTAAAATTCAACCTGATCCCAAGGAAAACCGGTTCAGGATCACTGTAGGTCCGGGGGAAAAAATTTCCGGTACCTACCGCAGAAATAGCGGGTTCAGACTCGATATTCCCGCTTATATTTTGTTAGAATACCAGGGGATGCTCAAAAATGAGCGTGAAATGTTTTTAGAAATATTTCCCCCGATCCCAGGTCCGACGATTGAAATTTCGGGAAATGAGATGCTGGCAGTAATTTCCTTTATTGTCCGGGCTCCAAAAGATACTCCTCCCAAAATCACTGCCCATATAGAAGGCAGGGTGAAAGGGAATCTTTGGGGAGTGGTCCCCCTCAAAGGCTCTGTTGTATTTTAATCAGCCATAAGGCGCTTCTTAAGATCACCATACATCATGACGTAAAGACTCAACGGAGTTATGTGTCATACGGTCACATGACATTCCTGTCGGACCGCCCATATCAGTCCCCGGATTTTTTTTGTTTTTACCGATACATCGTTTGAGTTTTCTTTACTATATCATTCCCTGCAGAAACTCTTCATCGATCAATTGAAATCTGACGGGACAATATTGTCAGATAATGGAGTTATTGTTCAACAGAGAGTTATTGAACTAAAAATTTTAATCAGTACATATGCAAAAAAAACTCATCCTTACGGTGTTTTTATTGCTGGGAATTATACTTGCGAGCGGATGTACAAGTCCGCAATCTCCTGTCCCGGCATCACCGGTAACAGCGGTGCCAACGATATCTTCAACGGTTATTCCGGTAACCTCAAATCCAACGGCAACTCCTTCACCGGGCATTACGTTCAAACCTGACAGCCAACAGACTATGCCCGGTATAACGACCGCACAGACAACAAGAATTCAGGTCGATAACCCGTATCTTGAAAAACTCAATGTCCGGAAAAAAACGCTCGATAATAATATCCCCAACTGCCCGATGGAGAATGCCTTTCCCGAAATTGCAAAAGATCTTACGTACGGGATAAAACAACAATATCCGAAACTTACCGCATTAACCGAGGACCAGTATAGCCTGTTCCTCTGGAAATACACCGAGGGAAAATCTGAAAAAACCGCGATAAAAACAGTTACGGGATGTATTGGGGCCGAGGGACTTCCGAATTGGAACTTTGTGGAAATAAAGGTAATTCTCGATCCTACTAATTTCAAGCCCGCCAATTATACCATTACACAGGTTGTCCAATCGAATGGAAAAACAATTGCGGAATTTGCTACAACCCGGACACTGGTCATTGATGAAAAAGTAACCCTGACCAGTTATGTTCCCGTAAAAACGGATGAACTGGATCTCTTTGATTCGGTTGGAATAACCTACACCCGGCACTAATTTTTTTTATACCCGCGAACTCCTGCCCTTTTACATACTACACAATGTAACTCTTCCCTATCGTCAGTTGTAATTTATCCGTGCCCCCTCTCATGCAAAATCCTGGTTAGAGGGAAAAACCGTTTGCATCATTATTGTCATTACTTGTTTTTTTTAGAAAATAACGCACTGCCGTGATAAATAAATGGGCAATTCAGGTTAGCAAGTAAAAACGGATAAAACAGAAACCTGAAATGACAAAAAAAATTAATTTATTTTATCCTCATCATCTTCATTGTCGATATCACATTCATTGTATTCAATATCGGGATCCCATGTATCTAGTGGATCGTCCATTGGATCACGGTAATTTTCTGTTTCCCTGTTCACGGGCTCCAGTTTATAGTCGTTATTGCTTTGTTTTCCGTGCCCCTTGTACACTGCGCCGCCCCTGTGTCCCCTGTTATCCCTGACCTCTGTCCTCATGTTGTTCTCACCTCCCCTCCTTTTTATTTTGGAAAAACAAAATACAATATTTTTTTTTGAATAAAAAGTTTTCCTGCAGGGAAAAATAATTGGCGTTTTTTGTTATGAATATTCAATTGCCCCAAAAATGAACTATAAAACTATTAATCCGGAGTGTTACATTGGATCATCATGATCCGGAAAATAAGTTTTTTAAAACCTGTTCTCTGGTGTTGTTTGATACTGTTATTAATTTCAGGAGTGTCTGCATTTTCCGTAGCAAAACAGGCAGTGGATCCTTCGGGCGTCTTAAATCCTGGTGACGGTGTTAATGTTTCCTATACCGTATATGCCGCATCGGGTACTGCGTTTTCCTCATATGATGATCTCCAGTTTGTAACCGAACTCAATGATCCTTTGTGGTCCTATTCCATTATTGTTAATGGCGTGGAAAATGTCCGTCCCGTTGATGATGGCAGAACGTTAACTATCGCCGGGTTTGAACTGGGATACCGGAACCAGGATGAAGTGATGGTGAAGGTAACATTAAAGGGTATAATCCCTCTGTCATCAGTGCCGGGTGCGACAAAAACCATGGTGAAGATCCAGGAACTTGACGCCCGTGGCTATGCAATACCCAATACCGTTGTCACCATCGATCGCCTGATTGGGAATCCGACGCCCCCACCGACCCCTGCATTGGGCAGCATCGCAGTAACCTCAACCCCTTCCGGGGCAAATGTCTATCTTGATAATGCCTATAAAGGATTCACCCCGCTCACCCTTGATACCGTCCCGAATGGCAATCACGTGGTAGTTATCCGGCTTGATGGCTACGATGAGTCTTCCCAAACGATTGTGGTGATGGGAAATCTGAAGCCGGTCAGTGCCACACTCAACTCCAAAGCAACGCAAATTCCGACTGCTGCAACGACCCCCGGGGTAACCGGTACCGCAACCGTGAAACCCGGGCAGACTGTTGCCGTCCCTGTACCGCAGTCAGGTTCCCTGTCCGTGACCACATCACCCCAGGGAGCTCTTGTGTATGTCGATGGATTGGTGAAAGGAGTTTCGCCAACAACGATACCCGGGCTCTCTCCTGGTGTGCATTCTGTTTCTCTGGTAATGACCGGCTACAGTGACTTAAAAACAACCATTACTATCGAAGCCGGAACAACTTCTGAATATATTACCGGGCTGCCGCTCGTGCAAAAAACGCCGGGATTTGAAATGATCCTTGCCTTACTGTCCCTTAGTGTGCTATTGGTGATCCGTAATATCAGGAAATAAAAAGTTAGTTCTGGAGAAATCCTAAAAAACCAAACACTTAAGGGGGGATTTCCCCCGTCCAGCCTCAAGGAAACATTTAGGATACGATAACTCCTGATCAGGTGATTCGGCTCAAATGCACAAGGGAGAGATCTTCCCTATACCAAAAAAACACGGTTATATATCCAATCACATCCGTTTCTCTATCAACGGAATTTTGGAGAAATAAAAATGATAACGCAGGATATTGTCAGGAAATTATGGGATGAGGCAGGGAATGGGAATCTCGCACTATGGGAGAACGAAACCATAACGGTAGTGCCAGCGGATTATTGCGGTGAAACCAAAGGGAAAAAACCGCTGGTTATCTTAAAGCCCATTGCGCTTGTGAACCGGTACGAACATCTCGCATTTGCTCTTAACGATGAAGAACTGCTCACAAAAATAGAAGAAACTATCCGGGCTGCCGGCGGAAATGTGACCCGGGGTCCGCGGACGTAACCGGGAAAGGAAAATCCGGAACCGTGGACTGTGCAGCCGGTTTTCGGCATGGGAAAAAAACTGACAAAAAGGTGTCGGACTTTTTCACGTTCCCCCGATTCAAAGATCCGGTTTCTCAAGAATGTATGCGAATGTCCCCTCCTCCATACCTTCACCTTCGTGATGTTCACCCGTACTCACAAAACCGTTCTTTTCCAGCACTCGTATGGAAGGTTTCAAGTCCGGGTACGTGGTTGCCAGAATTTTCCGGATTCCCGGCAGGCAAAAAATTGCCGGGATGAGATGCTGTATTGCCTCAGTTGCATAGCCCTGGTTCTGGTACTCGTCCAGCACCGAATATCCCATGATCACGGTATCGGGTGTCCCGGTAGAAGCGATTCCTCCACTCCCTATTAGAGTACGTGCCTGCATATGCGGATCGACCATGACCCAGTACCAGGTAATGAACCGTGGATCAGTATTCTCCGATTTCATCCGTACGAATTCCACGAGCACCTCATTATCCAGCAGGGGTGGCGGCCAGGATGCCGGAAGGTTTGCGTTAAGGAGCCGGGAAAGTGAAGGCCTGTTCTGGAGATCTGCCTTCAGGATCTCCAGAGTTGCAGGTATCAATTCCAGCCTTTTGGTCCGGATTGTGGGGGTGTCGAGGTTGTGTACCTGCTCTGGTAGGGAACATTTCATGGATAACTAATGTATCGTTTGTTGATCTATGAATATCCCCGTTTCTTAATCTGTTAATGTGACCGGGTCTTCTGCGACCTTTTGTTCCCTGAAAAAAGATAATTACCCCTTATAGGAGTTTTGTCTCTTCCGTTGGTTTTGGCACCTTGACAACCAGCACGCGGAAAACCTCTTTGCTCTCGTTGATCCAGTGGTGCGGGATCCGTGCCGGGCTCTCGACCAGCTTATCTTTCGTTACGGCTTCACGTTCGGTACCGATCTCTACAATGCCGGTGCCTTCCAGCACGTAGAAGAAGACATCGACCGGAGTCATATGCTTTTTTAACGATTCACCGGGCTGCAGGGTGATCACTACCGCGATCGCGTTTGCAGTATCGTAAATTTTGCGTGCATCCACATGGTGGGGGTTTGGTCCGGACTGGACCTTTGTTACATCAGTAATCTTCATGGTTCTTTCTCCTTTGTGATTTTGTCAATTGTTTTTTCACTCAGTTATGTGAGTATTTCCGTGCCATTTTTTATGTTCGTACATCGGTTCTTTCACGGGGCTATTCCGCCATCGATCAGGATTGTCTTATCGGTGACCGGGATCTTCTTTCCAGCCCGCCCGAGTGCCTTGTCAACAACATACCGCACACCGCCACAGCACGGGACTTCCATATGGACAACCATGATCGATTTGATCGTATGTCGGGAGAAGATCTCTGCAAGTTTCGTGACATATCCGTCAATGTCCGCATCCAGTTTCGGGCAGAAGATAATCACAATCCGGTCCCGCAGGAACTCTGCGTGAAACCCGGCATACGCAAAGGGAACACAGTCAGCAGACACCAGCAAATCGGCGTTGTCGAAATACGGGGCTGCTGGATTGAGGAGTTTGAGCTGGACCGGCCACTGCCGGAGTTCGGAGGACGATAAACTACCTGTTGGCTGGCGTGGCATTCCTCGTTGACTGTCACTCCGTGAGATACTCCGTGCTGCGGATCCCGGGCAGGCTGCAAAAGGATGGTGTGCATCCGGTCCGGGTGGACAGGTGCCGGCAGTATGCCCAAGCACCGGCTGTTCGGGTACCGTTTGTCCCGTTCGTGCCGGCTGTTTGGGGTACGCAGAATTATCGTGTTCGGGAATAGGAATCGTATTCTCGATGAGGTACTCGATAGCGGTATCATAGAGTAACTTCTGCCCGTGACCGATGAGGTGTTCGAGATGGGCCTTGATCACCGCTTTTCCCTGCCGGGCAATGGTTGCCATCACTGCTTTCTCATCATATGCCTCTGCTTCCCGCTCGATAACCGAGATCGCTCCTTCAGGACAGGTGCCAATACAGGCCCCGAGGCCATCGCAGAAAAGATCACTCACCAGCCGGGCTTTTCCTTCAATAAGCTGGAGAGCTCCTTCGGGACAGTCCGGGATGCACTGCCCGCATCCCGTGCATTTGTTTTCATCGATATTGATGATCTTCCGTTTCATCAAAGTGCTCCGTTACGCCAGGTGATCCCCAAGGCGATTTCGTTTGAGAGATCCTGACTTTTCCTAGCACCAGTTGTGTGGAAGAAATATCCTGACTGGATCTTTTCAACTTCGGATAATTCCATGGTTTTCGTCACCCCGACCTTTTGGTGTTCGTCTTACAGTACACAGACCTTGCAGTCCTGTTCGCCGCAGGGGATGTTATCGATCTTCCACTTCAGGGCCCAGCGCTTGATGCCCCGGATCACATCCACGATCTCAAGCCCGCTCTCGGTGAGCGTATACTCGGCTTTGACCGGAAATGCGGTTGCATCAACATTCCGTGTAAGAATTCCTTCGTCTTCGAGCTCCTTGAGCCGTTCAGAAAGTACCTTTGGCGTAATGCCGTCCAGTGAATCCTTGAGATCGGAGAACCTGCGGGTATGGCCACTGCCTTTGTAGAGTTCCAGGATGATCAGCAGCATCCATTTCTTAGTTAAGTATCGTACGGTCTGGTTGACCGTGCATGCATCATCCATGGTATACTTTTGGAAACTCCCGACTATTTATAATTTAGTATGTAATTGATATCTTGTATCAAAAGTATATCAAAGGAGTTGAATGATGTTCTGTAACCAGTGTGAAGAAACGGCAAAGGGAACGGGTTGTACAATAAAAGGTGTCTGCGGTAAGGAAGATGAGATCGCCGCATACCAGGATGTGCTCGTGTACCTCTGCAAAGGAATTGCAGTCAGGAATTTTGCGGCAATTGAAAAGGGCAAAGCGAATCCTGCGGTGGGTTTGTTCATCGCAGAGTCACTCTTCTCCACGCTGACCAATGTGAATTTCGATAAGGAGCGGTTCGCTGACCAGATCAAAAAGGCCATTGCCATCCGTGACGCGCTTCCCGCAGCGGGCAGTGCGGAACCCGATGCCTGCACCTGGAAGCCGAAGGGTGACAGCGATATTATTGAGAAGGCAAAGACCGTCGGGACTCTTGCGACAGCAAATGAGGATGTCCGCTCGCTCCGCATGACCCTTATTTACGGGCTCAAGGGCGTTGCAGCTTATTACACTCATGCTGAAGTGCTCGGAAAGACCGATGCAGGGATCGAGACATTTCTCCAGAAAGGACTCGCCTCTACGTTACAGGATCTCACGGTTCCCGAGATGGTTGCGCTCGTGCTGGAATGCGGGAGTGTCGGTATCACTACCCTTGCCCTGCTGGACGAGGCAAACACCTCCTCGTATGGCAACCCGCAGATCACCAGTGTTAAAACCACGGTCGGAACCCGCCCGGGTATCCTGATCACCGGCCATGACTTAAAGGACATGGCGCAGTTACTCGAGCAGTCGAAGAATGCCGGCGTGGATGTGTATACTCACGGAGAGATGCTCCCGTCACACGCTTACCCGGCGTTTAAAAAATATGCTCACATCTATGGCAACTACGGGGGATCATGGCCAGCACAGCGTGACGAATTTGAGAAATTTAACGGCCCGATACTGGTCACGACCAACTGTATTGTGCCGCCTAAGGACTCCTATGCCGGGCGGGTCTTCACCACCGGGCTTGCCGGTTATCCGGGTGTCAGGCACATTGCAGCATCTTCTGATGGCAAAAAAGATTTCTCTGCAGTAATCGCGCTCGCAAAAACGTGCCAGCCCCCGCAGGATCTCAAGCAGGGCGGTGTGGATCTCATCACCGGCTGTGCTCATGGGGCGGTGCTCGCGCTCGCAGACAAGGTTGTTGGAGCGGTAAAAAGTGGCGATATCAAACGCTTCATTGTCATGGCCGGTTGCGATGGCCGTCAGAAAGAGCGGGAGTATTATACGAAATTTGCCTTAGCCCTGCCCAAAGATACAGTCATCCTTACCGCAGGATGCGCAAAGTACCGCTACAATCATCTCGACCTTGGCACCATAGGCGGGATTCCCCGCGTACTCGACGCAGGGCAGTGCAATGACTGCTACTCCCTTGTCGTTATCGCACAGGCGCTTGCAAAAGCATTCGGTGTTGGCATCAACGAACTGCCGGTCTCGTACAATATCGCTTGGTACGAGCAGAAGGCAGTGCTCGTCTTGCTTTCGCTCCTCTCGCTCGGTGTCAAAGATATCACGCTCGGGCCCAAACTCCCGGCATTTGTCTCCCCCACCGTGCTCGATGTGCTCGTCAAAAATTTCGATCTCAAGCCAAACACTACCGTGGAAGCAGACCTTGCGCGGATGGTACCATCAGCGTAAAAAATCGAAAATTATTGTGTACGAAAAGCCCCTGAAAGTAAAGGAAATTTCCTGAAACATCATCCCTTTTTTATCGTGCTTTTTCGTCAGATGCACAGGCACGTGACAAGGGAATATTTTTCCTCTGCCGGGTAACACAGGAGGACGTAAAAAAAAATATTTCCCGATGGGGTTTGGTTTTTATCCCCCGTTTCGTGGTGTTACTTTGTGACTGTGGGGGTGACTGTCACTGTGGGAGTGACGGTGGGTGTCCGGACCGTTTTGAGATCCACGGTCATCGCCAATGTACCCTTGGGAGTAGTGATCGTTTTATGATCGATCATCTGGCCATTATCGTAGAGTTCAACGGTAAGAGGCAGGCCGGTTGTGTCGAGTTTCTGGATGGATATTTCGACGATATCATTACTGGCTGCCGATATCTGGTAGAAACGCCCAGTCGTCCCGGCTACTTCGCGTAGTCTTCCCCCTGCTCCGACTGATCCGATATATGCGCCATCGTACACTATCCGGACCCAGACGCCAGTAGTGGGGATTTCAGACTGGGGTTGGGATGTGGTGACAACGGCTGGCTGCGAACCGGACGTCTGGACCGGTGTTACGACTGGCACTGGTGTTGGTTCTGCGGTAATTACCGCAGTTGTCACGGGCATGATAGTAGCGACTGTTGTTGGGACTGGTGTGACCGTTGGTGGAGTCACGCTGGTCTTTGGCGATATGAACGCCGGGTAGATGAATACTGCACCGGCAATCAACAAGATGACAACAACGATCGCTGTAGTTGCAATGAGCATCTTTTTGCCTGGCGCTGCGGACGCCGGGGGATGGAAGCGGGAAGATAAGGAGGTCTTACTTTTCGGGCCGGATGATGCCGGGGGATTTTTGTCCTCTTCCTGAGCCGGTGCGCCTCCGGGCCCCATGAGATTTTTCAGATCTTCAGCCTCATCTTCGGAAAAATCCACATATTCCGGGGCTGTACCTTCAGGCAGAAGATCGATATGCTCTTTGATCTTCTGTGCCCATTCATCCCTCTCAACGGTTCGTTGGGAACGGGGCTGCTGGGTAAATACCAGCTGCATCGGGGTTGTCCCGCCGGTCTTGGCAAAAACAGCCAGTGAGATTGCCGGGTCGCCGGACCCACTCTCCATGGTCGTTACGGTCTCGATCCCGGCGAACGGGACTTCCTTGTGTTTGAACCGGACATTCCCGCTATCCACAATGAGGAGGCGCCGGTTGGTCAGTATCACTTCTGAAACCGCAGCATCGATTAAGATGTTATGCGTTGACAGAATTATGAATTCATCGCTGTTCAGGTACGGACTGCCCATATTACCATCTCTTATTTATTATCAGGAGCATGTTGCTTTTAAAGAACATCAGTCTTTTTGCCATTTATTATGTAGCCTCGCCACATAACAGTTCATGGAAGTGCTGTCTTGAAAAAGAGCGGGTCTGATGTACGGTGTGTCACGCTCCCTGCCGGTACGTTTTACAACGGCGACTGTATCAGCGGAGCAGCCCGGTATATTCCTGACTGTTCAGTAGATCTCATCATCACCGATCCCCCGTATGGTATCTGCGGGGACACGCTCCATAAGCACTATAACCGCAACGAGGAATTCGTTGTCGATGGTTATGTTGAGATCCCGGAGGAAGAGTATGGTAATTTTTCTCAGCAGTGGATTCGTGAGGCAGAGCGCATCTTAAAACCCGGTGGCTCGATCTACATCATATCAGGCTACACGAATCTCTATCACATTCTTGCTGCCCTGAAGATGACAAGCCTTAACGAGGTGAACCATATCATCTGGAAGTATTCTTTCGGGGTCTTTACCCGGAGGAAATTTGTTTCAAGCCATTACCATATTCTCTTCTATGAAAAACCCGGCGGCACACGGACATTCAACCTTGAATCCCGATACGGTCTTGACGAGAAGAACGGGGATGGAAGCTCACTCAACAATATTGATCGTGAGGATGTCTGGTTGATAAACCGCGAGTACAAGCCCGGTATGGTAAAGAACAAGAATGAGCTCCCTCCCGAACTGCTCCTCAAACTGATCCAGTACAGCAGTAACGAAGGCGATCTCGTCTGCGATCTTTTCCTCGGTGGTTTCTCGACTGCGATAGCAGCCATCGGCCTCAACCGCCGGGCAATCGGATTTGAGATTTCGCCTGCGATGTTTGATACACGGATCCGTGAAATTGAAGGAATAGAGCCCGGTTCACTCATTCCCCTGTTACGGAAACCGGCCAGACAGCCCAGGAAGAACCAACGAAAAGCCTGGACCGAGAAAGACATACGGTACCTGGTCCGGGAGTTTAAGAACCGCCGGGCACGTGGCGACACAAAAAAAGATATCATTGTCGCACTGGGAGACAAATTAGGGCGCGGGCGGTGGGCGATCATAAAGGCGCTAACGAAATTTGCTAACAACGGTGAGCAGTGATCGGTTGGATATCCGTTCTGAAGTTCGCACATCTGCCAGAAAAAAAGATAAAATCAGTAGCTGACAGTTTGCATATCTCCCGGTAAAAAAGATCAGATCACAGTCCTGCAATCTGCTCATCTGCCGGTAAAAAAGATATGAGATTAGTGTCCGGCAAACTTCATGTCCCAGAATATGTTTTTGCCGGATACTTTGAGCGGGATGCCGTACGCAACACTGCACCCTTTGAGCATACCCATCTTCATGGCGACAACACCGGCACTGAACATGACCCGGTTATCCACGTTATGGATGCTGGCGGTTTTTACCGCTGAACCGACCGCGATGCCGAGGTCCGTGATCTTCATGACACAGTTCGGGCCCGGGTAAAGAGCCGTTTTGTTCTTTCCTGCCTTTACCGCTTTTACCATCTCTGCACAGGTTGCATGCCCGCACCCACCGCAGTTGATCCCCAGCGCTTTCTGGCCCTCAACGCCTATCAGGAGCGTGGCATCACTAACCTTTACTTGCTCGCCATTGATCCAGAAAAAGTCCATATTAATTTCTTTTCCCGTCTTGATCATCTGGTTTGCAAGTTTCTCCTGCTCTTTTCCTGTCAGTACCTCGATATGGATCGAGTCCAGTCCCACGGCCTTTGGGGCGGTCCGTGCTGCAATGGCCATGAGCCCGGCTACGGACTTTACTGCATCAGATTCGATTGTCATGCACGATTGGTTGGTATGAGAGGAGAAAAAAGGAGCGGGTAGTAAGAACTCCCGCATGATGGATTCCGGAAAAATGCTTTCGCACCCAGCTCACTTTTTTATGCCAGGGTAAATGGGTGCCGGCTGTCCGGTCAGCACATGACTCGTTATTTTTGAACAATGATTTTGTGGGACGCTACGTCAACCTTGTACGACTTCGGGCGTTCGAGCAGGTCAAGTGCGTTTATCTTCATGTCGACAAGTTCACCGTAATTGAAGGACTCGTTTTTCTTCTCACCCTTCTCGTTCCAGAAAACGACAATGCCGTTTTCCATCTTTTTGCTGGTCACTATGTCTTGCATACTCTTCGATAGGGGCGGGAGATAATGAATTTTTCTGATGGGGCAATTTTTAAAAATTCCAAAAACGTTTTGGCGGCTTACCGGAAATTGGAAAAAAAATTCGTGCGTGCGAGAAAAATCCGGGAATATTTTTTTTCGAAAAATCTGAACACGCATTCGCCTGCAAAACAGAATTATTCCCACAACTTAAAAAAAACGGCAAAACCTCAATAAACACCCAATTCTCCGACGTGAACGCAACAGCGGGCAACCAAGGGCATTTATAGGTCGTTTCTGTAAAAAAACCACCTGAAATATGTGTTAAAAAAAGTGACTAACAGAACTCCATTAAATTGCAGGCTCAAATCGCAAGTAATGGGGTTTTTTTTGAGAAATAACCCCTTTAAACTGTATTCTCAATTGCGGTGGACACCTCTCCTCAAAAAACCGAAAACTGGATCCGGAAAATGGCAATCGGAGCCCGTATAGGGCTCAGAATAGATCATCTCTGGACCCGGAAAATTGCCGGGATTCTGGTTTTAGCTGATATACTCCGGACCCCCTGTTCATACAAAATATCCAGGAGTTTTCGATCGAACAGGGGGTGATCTTCACCGGAACGGGGGTCATTTTGGGCTTTGTTTGTGCTTTTTGAGGGAACGGAGGCCGGGTCGTGCCCGGAATCGGGGGCTTGTGAAGTGCTTTTGGGAGGGGGTTTTGGGGAGTGAATGATCGCGGGAATGGGCTGGGGGATATCTGAACCCATTACTTTCAATAATATGAATATTAAGATAAAATATAATGAAGTGAAAAATTATGCAGATTAAAAAATTTTTTTTGAAATACTTTCGTTCCGTGGGTGAAAAAGGATTAGAGTTATCTTTTCCTGTTGGATCCACAATTTTAATCGGAGAAAATAACGTTGGAAAATCCTCAATTTTTGAAGCTATTAAAATGATGATAAATCTAGACATTTTACAAAAAATTCCATGGGACATAGAAAATTGGTATGCGAGCGATCAGAGCAAACCAATAGAATTGATACTAACGATAAATTTGAATGAAGATGATATTTTAAAAATCATTTCTTTCTTCGAACCGTTACATATTTCAAATGACACTTTTAAGAAATTATTTTCTAATGAAATAATCTATAGAATTATTGTCACAACACCAAATGACAGACCTGAATCATTTTTCATTCTTGGGGAATTTACAATTTATAATAATCAAGGAAGAATTGGAAATTTCGAAGGAAAAAGTCATCGTTATAGTGTTGCGTGGGAAAACATTACCAATCTTGAAAAGTTCGAATCAATTGAAAAATCAATCAGACAACAATTAGCAATACAATGGCAATCCAGTATTAATAAGGAACAAAATGCTGATACAATTGATATTTCCGAAGTCGGAATTCTTTTTCAAAAGAGTCTCTCGAAATTATTCCTTGACTTTTTAAAAGAAGATATAATTTCAATTGAAGAATATCGACAGAAACCGAAAAAAGAACTTCACGCTACATTAGTATCACCAACCGGTTTGGATTTGGCCAGCATATTATTCAATTTAAAAAATTCAAGGGTTGGCAAATCAAAATTTGAAAAGATTAAGAGAGAGTATCATGAATTATTTCCCAACATCGATCTCGATGTAATAAAAGAAGGCGAAGAGATAAAGATTCTAACACAAAAAAGTGGCGTTGAATCAACCACACATTTTTTAGGTGCTGGAATATTACAAATATTACTTTTAGTTACGCACATCGTCGCTCACAAAAATAAAATCATCTTAATTGATCATCCCGAACTTCATCTGCATCCACACGCAGAACGAAATTTAGCAAATCTGATTGATGAATCAGAAGATATTCAGATTTTCCTGATAACTCATTCACCATATTTTGTCAATATTGATAAGCATCATAAAATTTACAGAGTTACTCAAAAGAATTCTCAGGCAGAAGTTCATACAATGCCACCCGAACATTTGACGGATAGAGATTATTCCAAATTGGAGCATTTATTGGATATCGACACCAAGGAAATTTTTTTCGCACGAAAAGTCCTACTCGTTGAAGGCCCCACTGAATGTGGAGCAATTCCAGTATTCGCAAAAGCACAAAAATATTCACTCGATAAGAATGGAGTTAGTATTATTGACGCAAGTGGAAAATCTAGCCTCGGTCTTTTTGCAAGATTATGTGAAGGATATCATATCCCATACCTAATTCTTGCAGATGGAGATGCCACTGAAGAAATAAAACAGATAGATATCCCCAATAAAAGTAAAAAAACCAGAGTAAATATTCTTCCAAAAGATTTTGAAGCGATATTACCCGATGAACTAATTGTTGAAGCAAAAAAGAATGTTGGAAGGAGTAAACCCAGAATGGGAAAATATGTCGCAACTGAAATGGTAAAACGAAAAATGGACATCCCTTCAGAGATTTCGAAATTAATTGTTAAG
Source organism: Methanoregula sp. (assembly GCA_041645055.1). GTDB lineage: Archaea > Halobacteriota > Methanomicrobia > Methanomicrobiales > Methanospirillaceae > Methanoregula. The sequence continues at coordinate 39,819 of JBAZQT010000007.1, forward strand.
TTAAAAGAATTACAGGTTTGATTCTGACGAACGGTTCCTGTGTAAATTATCTTTTTTCGGAGGGGAGGTCAGAGGCGGTGTGCTGGCTTTGCCCTCCCTCCGCTCGCCAAATTTGCCAGCGTACTCCTGCTGTCAATCTTTCTCTCGTTAGCACTCGCTCAGGTAATCCGTGCGGTACCTGCGGTAACGAAGATTCTCTGAGCGGTACAGTATTCTCCTGTCGGAAATAATCTGCCGGATGACAGGATAGTGTCCTGCCAGGGATGTGAAAGTCGGGTCAGAAAAAGAGGGGCGGGTTTTTAAGAGTGGACACGGGTGATCCCGGAAGCGGTACGCACCCGTGCGACCAGCCGGTTCACTTATGCGCCGGGAAACGATTGTCCCACGGACTGTTCCCCATAGGGCATAGAGAAGTGAAGCTGCTCAATGAGCCAGTGGTTCCCGGTGTTCCGCAACACCATCGTCGACCTGCCACGGATAGTCTCCTTTTTTGTTCCGTCAATCATGAATGTAATTGTGCTCTTTGAAGTCGCCCACGCGACCCTGCCATCCCCAAAAATTTTCCGGTCTGTAAATTCAACCGAGACAATTGTCGCCTGGCTCATATCACGCTTTATCTGTCGGATTAAATCCTTATGATTTGAGATGACTTCATCAGGGCCGCTGCCAAATCCGCTGATCTCCGGGGAGAATAACGCCGAAAACGCTTTAATGTCCTTCTTCTGGTATGCCGTGCCATACTTCTGCATGGTCTCTATTACTTCTGCTTCCTGAGCTTTGCTGAGTTTCATAGTAATTGGTTATCGATACCAGTCTATTTGATTTTTATTACATGTAGTCGGAAAATGATGACAATACCGGGCCGGTCCTGCTACAGGACCATCTCCTGCAGGTTCAGATCACTAAGGATCTGCCAGAGTTCTTTTTTCTGTTGCCGTGACCTGCTCATGTTATGCCTGAAATTTTAATTCCCGCGGGCAAGTTCCAGCTCAGCTTTCCTGCGGGTCGTTATATCCTCGATGGTCCCGTCGTACCAGAGAATGTTCCCGCTGCTGTCCCGTGCAGTTTTTGCATTGATGGAGATCCAGATCGTTGCCCCGTCCCTTCGGTGGATCTCGGTCTCAAAATTGTGGATTTCCCCGGTTGTTGCAAGCATCTCTTTTAGCCTCAGGCGCTCTTCCGGCCGGGCATAGAGCTGCTGGATGTCCCGGACTACCTCCATCATTTCCTGTGGCGACGCAAAACCTGCTATCTTTGCAAACGCCGGGTTCACGTCCAGATAGTGCCCATCCGGTGTTGACCGGAAGATGCCAAGAATGGCGTTGTCAAACAGGTCGCGATATTTTCTTTCACTTTTCCTGAGCTCATGCTGGCTTGCCGTAAGTTCATCCAGGTTCTCCCGGATTTCTTCTTCTGATGCAGCGATCTGCTCATACGCGGCACCAAGCTCTTCGTTTTTCTGCCGGAGATTATCCTCTACCCTTTTACGATCGGTGATTTCGATCCCGATACCCGCGAAATACTGCTTCCCCTCGATGGATAGTGGGCTTGCGGTAAAGTACATGGGAATTTTTGTACCATCTTTTGTCTGAAGATCGGCTTCTGCCTCCCCAAACCCGGTCTGCATTGTTGTTTTAACTCCTTCGGTTACCGCGTTCTGGCTTTTTTCATCGCCTTTGTACCAGTCAAAGAGCTGCATCCGGGATAATTCCTCTGAAGTGTAGCCGGTCATCAGCTCATGCTTTTTATTCCACCGGATAAGGTGGCCATCGGCATCATAGAGATAGAGCATCCCCGGAACACTGTTGAAGATGGCATCGATGAATGTCTTTTCAAGGATAAGTGCCTCTTCGGCTTTTTTCCGCTGGGTAATGTCTTCAGAGTAGATGATGACGCCACCGATATTGTTGCCGGTTGTGTACCATGGACGTACTTCCCATGCGAGCCATTGAACAGATCCGTCCTGCCGTTCGAACTTGTCCTCATTAGCAGAAGTGATCTCTCCGGCAAGACCACGACGGAGCACATCTCTGATCTCTTCGGTGAGCTCAGGAAAGATCTCGTAATGGGAATGACCGATTAGATCCCGGTCGCCAAGATAATAATCAGCCCTCCACCGGCGGCTTGCTGCAATATAGCGCAATTCCTTATCGAGCATGGCAAGAGCGGCAGGTGCATGCTGGATAAAGAGCCGCAGGCGCTCCTCGCTCTCGCGTAATATCTCTTCAGCCCGTTTACGGTCGGTAATGTCGCGGGCTGCTGCATAAATGAAGTTCCCGTACTGGTATGACCGCCACTCGATCCAGCGGTACGAACCGTCCTTATGCCGGTAGCGGTTCTCAAAATTCAGGACCTCTTTCTTTCCCTGTAATGCTGAAATTGCATGGATAGTCTGGGTGAGATCATCCAAATGAACAAAGTCAAGGAATTTTTTGCCTTCCAGCTCACTGATCGTATACCCCAGCGCATGCTCCCATTCAGGGTTCAGCCTGTGGAAGTAACCATTGGTATCGGCGATACAGAGGAGGTCAGGGCTGTTGTTGAAAAACCGGTCGAGCTCGGTGGTCTTATCTTTTAAGGTTTCTTCTGCCCGTTTGCTGTTGATGGCATACCGTATTTTATTGGAGAGCTCAGCGAACTGGGAATCCGGGTCCCCGCCTTTCTGGAGATAGAAATCTGCCCCCTCATTTAATGCCTGGATCACCACCTCTTCCCGCCCTTTTCCGGTAAAGAGGATGAACGGGATATTGTTACCCGAAGCCCGTACCTTTTTTAAAAATTCAATGCCGTCCATGTCCGGCATCTGGTAATCAGATATGACCGCATCGTGCTGTCGAGAATCCAGAAGGGGGAGTGCAGGGATGGCAGAATTCCGGGTATCGACTGTTATCTCGCCGTCATGTTCCAAAAATATTTTTGCAATCTCAAGGAGATCGGGTTCATCATCAACATAGAGAATGCGATACATTTACTGGAACATCCCGAGCATTCTTTTTTCCGCGTGTCATATATATATTTTAGTCAATTCTGAAAGGAACGGATATCCGGATAATTGCCTGTTCGTCATGGTACAGAAAACAAAAAATTTTATTCATTGCTTATGCCGGTGACGTCCGCTGTTTATTTCATGAGACGTTAATGATCTATCACAAAAATGGAGCTATGAGTCCTATGTCCAAAGTATTGGCATCCCCTTCAAAATATATCCAGGGACCCGGTGAAATTTCGCGAATAAAAGATCGCATTTCCCATCTGGGCGGACCTGTTCTGTTCGTCATGGCGGCTTCTGCGTATAAAAATCTGAAACCGGTCATTGAGGAAAGTTACCGGGATTCCGGAGCCCTCATAATTTTTGAAAAATTCGGGGGAGAATGCACGAAAAAAGAAATTGACCGGCTACGGGCGATCTACCGAGCGCATCACTGCACCGTAGTTGTAGGAATCGGCGGGGGTAAGGCTCTTGATACTGCAAAAGGTGTGGCATATTATGAAAAAGCGCCTGTTATATCGGTTCCTACGATTGCATCAACAGACGCTCCCACCAGCGCAATTGCGGTGACTTACACAGAAGACCATGTATTTGACGGAAATATTCTCCTTCCCAAAAATCCGGAATTAGTACTGGTTGATACGGATGTCATCACCCGGGCACCGGTCCGGTTTCTCGTTGCCGGCATGGGGGATGCTCTCTCAACGTATTTTGAAGCGAGAGCAAATGCTGCATCAGATCATGATAATTTTGCCTGCGGAAAATCAACGAATGCTTCGGTGGCACTGGCAAAATTGTGTTATGAAATTTTGATCCGGGACGGCATGAAAGCCAAACAGTCTGCAGAAAACCAGGTATGTTCCCGTGAGTTGGAAAATATCATTGAAGCGAATATTTATCTCAGCGGTGTAGGTTTTGAGAGCAATGGCATAGCCTGTGCCCATTCAGTGTACAATGCCTTTACAACAATCCCCTCATGTCACCATATGTATCACGGTGAACTGGTTGCATTTGGCACGATTGTTCAGCTGGTTCTCGAAAAAAGGCCGGAACCGGAAATCGCAGAGGTACTCCGGTTCTGCACCAGCGTGGGATTGCCGGTTTCATTTGCTGAAATAAGTACACGTGAACTTACTCGTGATGAGCTCATGAGCGTTGCTGTTACTGCAAGTGGTCCGGATAATTTTATGGATAGTATGCCTTTTGCCGTGTCAGCCGGGATGACGTTTAACGCACTGGTTGCGGCAGATGCCTTGGGAAGAAAATACAGAGCACAGGAAAGTCACTGCACCTGACCCTTGTGATTCATGAATTTCTCCACGTCAAAGGGTGTTGAGACAATCTTCAAAGACCTGCGGTACTTTTATATCTCAAATCTTGTGACTTTTTTATATTCACCTCCAGCCCTACCTGATGGAACGACCGGTATCGCAACGCACTTCTGGAGGGCTGCTCCTGTATGCCTCTCATCCGGGCTCAATTTAACCCCGGATGGCATCGTTTCCGGTACCCGACCGGTCAGTTCCGGTGATTTTCCTGCCAGTTCTTTACGGGAAATCTTATTTTAAACCTTGATGGGAAAACGGATCATTTTGCGAAGAGTTGGACCGGCCAGTACTGTGCAGTTTGGATTGAGGATATCAGACATTCCTGTGGTGCAGGAGATGTGGGGGCGGGGCTGTATAAACGTAGACAAAACCTCCGGCCAAACAATTAAAGGAATAGTCAGCCAATCTCATGGAATACAACAAGTCCGGTAGGATTTCCCATGCTGGCTGTAATAGTTCTGTTCGTTCTTGGTTTCGCATCGTACATCCTGCGGTATTTCCTGAATGTTATTCTCGCCCACCACATGAGCATGGCGATGTTCGGGGATTATGGTGTTGCCATCGGGGTGCTCACGGGTCTTACGACATTACTGCTCCTTGGTACCAACGATACGGTGCGAAAATACGTACCTCTCTACAAGGAAAACGGCGAAACAGAGAAGCTCCGGGCGTTTATCAAGTGGAATATCAAGCTGGTTCTCGTAGGCTTCATAGTTTATTATCTCATTATTGCAGCGGTAGTTTTTATCTTTTTTAACGGTAGTTTGACAAACCTCCTCTATTTCCACATGGCGATGTATTTCCTCCTGATGGCCCCGGTTGCCGCCATCGCCATGCTGATCATCGACTACCTCTTAGGAGAAGATCGCGTAATCTTATCCACGTGCATTGATGTCGTCATCCGGTACGGGGTACTGATCGTCATTGCATTCACAGTCGTGTATTACGTCAGCGACTCCTTCACCAACGAGATCGTTCTTTCGGCCTGGATTATTGTATCGCTCTTAGTCATCGTTCTCGGGCTGCTGCCCTTTATTTTGGGAAAAAAGAGTATTGTAGAGAGGGCCACCACGGTCTTAAAATCCCGGATATCCGCGGAGGATGCCCGGATGTGGTACAAGGATTCTGCCGGCCTTGTAATTCTCGGCACAATCTATGCCCTCGGGGGGTACCTGGACCTGTATGTCGTAGAAGGAATTGGCAGGAATGAAGAGATGGTAGGATTGTATGTAGCCATCCTGTCGATTACGGAATTCTTCTTTATCTTTCCCAGCGCCACGTCGAAGTACGTGATCCCCCATATCAGCAAGATGTTCGGTTCTTCAGATCAGCAGGCAGAGCTCCAGAAACGGATCAATAAAACCAACCTCTTCAACGTGGTCATCGCGGTTGTACTGGCAGCCCTGATCATCATCTTCCGGGAGCAGATCCTGGGGATTTTCGGGCCGGGCTATGTGGTTGCAAGTCTGCCCCTTGTCGTTTCCGTGATCGCTGTCACCTTAAATGCCATCGGGGACCTGCCCGATCAGCTGCTCACTTATACCGGATTCGAGAACCAGGTTACCCTGTTCATTATTGCAGAAATTATTACCCTGATCGGCTTGGGTTCGTTCTTATGTTATTATTACGGGCTGCTCGGGGTCTGCATGGGGATGCTCGCCTCCATGTCGCTGCGCCTGGTCCTCTGTTTCTGGCTCGCACGAAAGAAACTACCGGTAAAATCCTTAAGTATTATCTGAACCTGCGGGGGATTCCCGCTGTTTTTTTTAAAAAGAGATCGCATAAAAAAATTTCTAGGAAATAAGTTTTTATTTTTACCGTGAACAATGTGTTATTTAAAAAAAAATGAGTAACTCCTGAAGGTAATTCAGCAGGTTAATATTCCTGTAAACAAAACAAAACAATATCTTTTGTTAATGGAATTTTAGCAAATTCAGATATTATTATGAGATGGTTTCCGGAGATGGCGAGACAAATGATCGTATCTTTCCGGAATATCATAGCAATTCTCGCACTTTTTCTCATCCTGACTCTCCCTGTCGCTGCGGATGATGATGCGATAATGCACCTGAACATGTCCGAACTCCTTGACGATTTTAAAGAATACGATGAGGCACCCTTGTATGATTCTGATGCAGAACCTGCCAGCGTACCATTAAACCTTACGAATGAATTCCCCAAACCATCGTATGCGGAGTGGGACCAGGGCACCTGCGGGAATTGTTGGGTCTGGGCAGGGACTGCTGCTGTTGCCCAGTCCCTCTTTAAAAACAAGGGAACTTCAATACCCTTATCGATCCAGTTCTTTAATTCCAACTATGTTGACGGGAATATTGGCAAAGTAAAACCCAACAGCTGGGCATGTACAGGAGGAAACGCGGAGGCTTTTGCATCGATCTACAATGGCGGTATGAACCAATCCTACGATGGGGGACCATTTGTAATTCCCTGGAGTAATTTTAATGCCTCATACAAGGATATCAGCACTCCCGATTCAAAGGATGGCCAGACCGCACTTCCAAAAGATCTCATGAACAATTCACCCTACTATGGGTTCAGCCAGATGACGGCAAAGCGTGTCATTGCCGATCCACCCTCCAACCAGACTGCAGCTGTCGAGAATATTACCACGGCACTGAAGGACGGTAAGGTGATTTATTACGGTTTACAATGGCCGAATGAAACTGCCGCATCGGGTTTCAACAGTTTTTACAACAACCAGGCAGACACTGATATTTATAATCCTGACTTATTGAACGGTACCGTATACAATGTCTCGTACCCGGGCGGAGGCCATGCAATGACCTTGATCGGGTACAACAAGACTGATGCAGACACTTCAAAACACTACTGGATCGTCCAGAACAGCTGGGGTAAATCAGTCTCCCGTCCCAAAGGCCAGTTCCGACTAAAGATGTGGATGAATTACAACGCCACCTTCAATGACCAGAACTGGACAAATACGCAAGACCAGGAATTCTGGGTTTTTGATGTCTCCTGGGATCAGGATCCGCCGATCCCTGCCCAGCCTGAATCATCTGAGGTAGTTGCGGTAAAGCAAAAACGTTCGGGACCCCCCGGCCAGGCGAGTGTAGTCCTGAAAACAAACTCTCTTGGTCAGACCCTTGCACCATATACTGTCGAGACTTCGCAAGGCTCACCATTTGATGTTACCGTATCGATTCCCCAGGCAACAAAATCGCTGACCGCAGCCGGGACCCCAATCAGCGAGGTAATTGTGACGCCATTAACGCCAGAGGAAATCGGGAAGATCACGTCCAACGCGGGCACTCCTAAAGGCACTTCCTTTGCGTCAGGAGATATTGCAGTAGAATGTTCTCCCTCCGGGGCGACCTTTGATCAGCCTGTTTCCATAACATTTACGATGACCAAGGCGCAATGGAATGCCGCCCTTGAGAAAGCCGGCGGTAAATACCAGGACATTATTGTCCAATATTATGATATTGAGGCAAAGACATGGGTTCCTGTCCCGACAACTGTGAAACCTGATACCCGTGAGGTCACCGGTACTACAAAACATTTTACGCTCTTTGCGCTCTTCACCAGAACGACAGGATTAGAACTTTCCCCGGTCCCCTCCCCAATATCGCAACCCCAGGTTCTGCCGTCCCCCACGTCAGGTACCTCTATCCCGGTGCCAACCAGAATACCTGACGCTGTACCAACACCCGTGCCAGAACAACACTATGAGGGGATTTCAATCACTACAATTATTGCAGCCGGCGTGGTTGGGGCGATCTTCCTCGTGGGGGGCATATTCCTTATCAGACGCTGGTGGATCCGCAGGCAGAACCCGGCACTATTCCGGGAATATGACTGACATTATCAAACGACCGGGCAACTGGCTCGTGAGAATTGTTGATCATAATGTCAGAATCAAAATCACTGTTCACCCGGCTCGTACTGTTTATGGTTTGCTCATCGACCGTTGGAACCGTTGGTGCAGGAACTCATTATTATGCCGTTTTTAAGAAAAACGCTTGCAAGACATGGTGAACTTTTAGCGGAATCTCTGTAAATAACTACTTTTTTTTAAGTTTTTCGCCGTGAACAATATTAAAAAAAAGATATGACAAGAGGAAGCCGCTTCCACTGGCATTCGTCTGGTACCGGTACCGGGCAATTATTCGCCGGAAAACGATTGTCCCGGAGCCTGTCCTGTATTGGGCGTAGAGATGTGAAGCTGTGCAATCAGCCAGCGATTCCCGGTATTTCTCAATCCTATGGTCATCCTTACTTTCATCGTTTGCTTGTCTTTTCCCTGAACCCCGAACGTACAATTGCAACCGCTCATTACCCACGCGGTCCGTTCATCGCCAGCAATGTTCAAATCCGTAAATTCAAGGAAAATCGATGTCGCCTGGATAAGGTCACGCTTTAGTAACGGTGCGTATTCTTTCCGGTTTTTGAAAATCTCATCCGCCCCGGCCCCGTATCCGCTGATATCTTCGGATAATAAGGCGAGCAGTGCTTTCAGATCCTTTCTCTGGTATGCCGCACAATACCTGCCAAGAGTTTCTTTAACCTCTGCCTTCTGTTCTTCTGTGAGAGTCATAGTAGTGATACGGGTTGTCATTCAGATATCTTTTTTGGAATCCCGGTTATTCCCTACCAGTCTTTCGTACCGCAACAGCACACGACAACCAGCCGGCATCGGGAGTTTTGAAATATCTGGAAGAGCCGGTCCTCCTCTTCTCCATCGTATCCATATCGTAATAGTGACAGGAAAAGTCCGGGCCCAGCATCGCAACGATCTCGTCCGGTGAATAGGTTGTCATCCGGTCAAGAGCGGTATAATCCCGGACATGGGAAAAAATCCTGTACGGGATAAATCGCCGCTCCTCGGCAACCAGCCTGCACGGTTTGAGATGCTCAAATACAATACTGAGGTCCGGGAAAAGATCCGACAGGGATGTAATCACCCGTTCCATCGCAGGCCTTTCAATATAGTAGCTGAGACCTTCCATGACGACGATAAGCTTCGTATCTGCCGGATCCCCCGATGCTTTCCTGAGAGCATCTGCAAGAAGGGCAGTATCCGTAATGTCCGATTCGATGCAGGATATGAACCTGCAGCAGTCCGGGACAAGTCTGGCATACCGCTGGTGCTTGTGGCTCATATTATTCCGATCGATCTCGATGAAGCGGACACGATCGCACAGCAATGGTAAGAGTTCGAGAGCGAGCGGCGAGAACCCGGCACCAAGGTTGACGATGGTTGTTGGTTTCGTATCGGCTTTGACCAGTTCTTCAACGGTATTTTTAATGAAATGCTTCCGGTTGATGATCACTTCCGCGTACCAGGGACATATTTCGTTATAGCATTCCAGCAGCTGCCGGCCTGCGGACAGATCAAGTTTCTTGAGGTACGTACCAACCAGGGGTTGTGGCTCATAATATCCGCTCGCCCAGAGCATGACGAGTGCCGCCGTATCTGATACCGGGTAGGGTTTTTCGTTTTCTGTCATGGTGAAAAAACTTGCCGGTATCGTGTTTGTGGTATCTGGGCAAAAAATCACCGGCTTACCCGTCTCCCTCACTCCAGCAAGGGAACGATCATACTGGTTCAGGATAGCAATTAAGGGTAAGAAAAAGAAGAGATCCTGTACAATGACGGGAAAGGCGGGACATTCCGGTAATGGCGTTCACGTACCTGATCCCGAACCGGGCTCATCTCTTGCAAAGCCGATTGTCTGCGTCCCCCTCGCAGAACCTGATGTGGAATCCGCAGCCCGGCTCTATACCGAAGTTTTCCTTGCCGATGAGCCGACCTCGCACCGTCATGCACTGGATCCGGCCCTGTTCCTCCCGTATGCCCGGTTTTATGTCCGCTCTCTTGTCAGAAAAGATCTCAGTTTTCTCATCCGCGATGAAACGACAAACGAGCTTGCCGGGTTCATCTTCTGTTTCGATCTGACCGACGATCCTGAGAAAGAAAGTGCTGTGATGGCGGAATTCATTGCGCATTTCAAAGAGGCAGTCGCCATGATCCATGAACTGGAGGACCGGCATATCAACGTAGAAGAGATTAAGGCCGGCTCGGTACTGCACATATTCCAGATTGGCGTCAGCAGGCAATACCGGGAAACGGGAATTGCCCAGGCAATGATCCGCCGGGTACTGGCTCATGCCCGGGAACATGGATTCCGGCAGGTCATTACCGATTGTACCAGCCCGGCTTCGAAAAAGGCGTTTGAGCGATGCGGTTTTTCTGAATTGGGATTTTATCCGTATGACTCGTTCAGCATGAACGGAGTCCGGTTTTTTGCAGGAATCCCCGGGGGCATTTCCCTGATGGTGAAATCTATCTGAACCCGTCCGTTATTTCGATTTTTTATCTGGATCACGTACTTAAAAATGGTCAGGGTTTTTATGTCAATGCTGGATAGACAATTACCCTGTACGAGCCCGCACAAAATCAGAAGATATAACGTTAATCAAATGAAAGGAGGGATATGAAATATTTACTTTTTGTCCTTGTACTGGTGGCAGTTTTCATGACCGCCGGATGTACTTCGCTTCCGCCTTCTGACAAATCCGTATCTCCTGCCACAACTGTCCCCACCTCTGCCATACCAGCAACGAGTTCTTCGACAATTGCTGCAACCCCGATTCCGGTGATTATCACTACTTCTGCGGTAACCCCGGTTCCTACAACAGGGACGTCTTTTAATCAGTACTCGAATTCCAAGTATGGATTCAGTATCGATTACCCCCGTGACTGGCAAAAAAATGATCTCGATAAGCAGGAGACGAATATTTCCCTGACCCGCTATAATGTCGTCGAGTTTTATTCCCCATCATTCATCCGGTGCAACACCGAAAAGAACGATTGTGTCAATGTCAGGGCGGAAGTCAAAGTCGAAGTAGATACCCAGCCCGCATATAAGGATCTGGATACGTTCTTTATCAAAGACGTGGCAAGAATCACTTCTGGAAGTGGCGTGGAAATAACAAAGAGAGATGCAATGTTCAAACTTATGGGAGACAAGGCGTACCGTCTTGACTACCTGTCAAAACCCTCAACAGGAGAGGTCAATACGCTGAGTGCCTATACCATAAAGGATGGAAAGGCGTACATCATTACTTACCATGCCCATTCGCCTGAACGAAATGAAACGAACAACCAGTTCGAGCAGTATTATAATGACGTGATGTCAATGTTCAGTTCTTTCAACGCGAATATGGGGAACATCAAAACTATTTGATTTTCTTTTTTTAAGCACTAATCAGACCCTTTTGGTGAGCGAGTGCTCAATAAAAAATCCACACTGCATTTATTCGCAAATCAATCCTACACGGATAACCGGCCGTCAAACTCCGGGGATAATTGTTATACCTTCCACCATGCAGGTTTTTAGCAACAGAAACATGAATGGCGACAATCCGTTGCCAGTGCCGGACGAGTAGTCATCCTGCATGAGCCGTTATGGACTGTGCGGGAAATTGTAAAAAAAATTTTCGTATGGGCTGACGGTTGTTTTTATTCTTCCTGTGTTGGCCGAATTTATTAAAATTTTGAACCTTTTTTATTACTCGGAAAAATCAAAGGGAAAAAAAGAATTTCACCAGGGTGGTTTAACCTTTTGAGGATTGGACATCCTTAAAGAAATCCGAGTAACTATTTACCTGGTTCTGTGTCGCACCTAATACTCTAGTAGATACTGTAATCGAGAGTTTGGGATCCAGCTCTATCGCTTTCTGGTAACTTTTCATAGCGGCTTGATAGGATTCCATGGTCACGAGTTGATCATTTGATGCTGGCTGATAATTCGCAGAACCAGGTTGTTGTGAAAGATTCTTTGCCATTGCGTGAATATTCTGAGAATCCGCTACGGACATGAGAAGCTGGGCGTCTCCCTGCTTTACCCAGACTACGGCATTCCCGGGATCATTTTTAAGCGCTGTTTGATAATAGGGAAGCGCTCCCTTAAAATCACCCTGCTGCATGAGAACATCCCCGAATCGTACCAGGGCTACGGTATCATTCCCGTTTTGGGTCAGTACCTGGCTATACACCTGGTTTGCATCGCTGATTCTCCCGATTTTTATAAGCACTTCTCCTTTTTTCTTAAGGATCACAGGATCGGTAGTGTTCATCTGGAGAGCGTTATCGTAAAATGGCAGGGCAATCTCTGACTGGTTCATAAGAAAGAAAGTATCCCCGGCCGTAACATACGAGGTCTTTATCATTTCATTCGTAGTAACCGTTGGGGCAACTGCCGGAAGGATTACGAACACGCCAACTGCGAGACAAATTAAAAATATTATTGCCCAATATGCTTTCATGTAGATCCCACGTAACCTGTTTTTTTATTTTTCACGATGTAAACACAATTGTTAGGATTTTACTATCATTAAAAAATGCTGGTTTTACATTCAGAACTTATTTGACCCGCATCTGATTGCCGGATGAGAAAACGAACCCGCCGGGATATGGCTCATTGCGGTTTTGAATGGGTAATGCATGAACTGAGTATATTACAAAGATGATGGCTGATGCCACTATACTCCAAAATACGATGAACGCCGCCGCCCCCGATGAGACACCCCCGTGGTGGTTTTGGTGACTAAACCGTTGAAAACTCCTGGCCCTGCCGTGCCTGAAGAGATGCCCTGAGACGGGGAACATCCCCAACAAATGTTTAGTCACAATCTCACCCACATGAAACAGCTTACCCCTCGGGATATTAAGCGATTCACCCGGCAGAAGTTAAGTGTTGAGCCACATGGACCTGCCCCACTCTCACAACAATTCAAACGAGGATGGACCGTCTGGCATCATACAACAAATCTGCTGCCGGTCCCAAAAACAAAAGAATAATTAAAAAAAATTTCCCAGCCACGACTTACTTCGGCTTGTAGTATCCCCACTTCTCAAGCGCACCCTTAAGTTCCTTTGCCTTTTTCGCTTTCTCATCGAGCGTGACGCCTTCCTGCCAGGCTTCAATCGCCTGCATGGTCGCCTTCGCACCGGCACGGGTGCCCTTCGGATGGCCGTGGATTCCACCGCTCACGAGCAGCACCAGTTCGCAGCCGTAGATGTCCAGCACTTCGGGAACAAGGCCGGGGTGCAGGCCTCCCGAAGAAACCGGGAATGCATTCTTGATCGAACCCCAGTTCTGGTCGAGTGCCATGTGCTCAACACCCCTGGTCTTTCTCTCCCGCAGCACATCGGCAAGCAGCATAGCTTCTTTTTTTGTGCCAACGAGTTTTCCCACGGCGGTACCGGTATGGATCTGGCTGACGCCGATAAGCCGCATGAGTTTTGCAAGGAACAGCATGGTCATCCCGTGCTTTTTGTTCCGGTCAAATGCCGCGTGCATAGCCCGGTGAGCATGAATAGCAAGACCGAGATCGGAGCAGTAGTCCCGCATGGTCATGACGCTTGCAGTCCCGGCGACCACCACATCGATCATCGCAAAGTTCCAGCCATTATCCGCCAGTAACTGCGCTCGTTTCTTCATGGTCTCAACATCTGCGGTGATGTTGAGGTACGCAGACTTCTGCTCCCCGGTCTCCTTTATCGCCTTGTCCCGCAGTTTTGTCATGAATTTCACGCGGTCTTCGAAGCGGTTGAATGACGTCGAGGTCAGGTTCTCGTCGTCCTTGACAAAATCAAACCCGCCCATCCAGGTCTCGTACGCGATGTCGGCGTGCTCCTGTGCCGAAAACCCGATCTTGGGTTTTGGGACCGCGCCGGTCATCGGACGGTCGTACACCTTCATCATCTCACGGATACCGTCGTTGCCGAAGTGCGGTCCTTTGAAATGTTTGATATAGGCAGCGGGGAACGAGACATCGATCAGCCGGAGGTTTTTGAGCGCCTTCATGCCAAAGATATTGCCCGCAATCCCACTGAGCAGCTGCACCGCATTTCCCTCTTCCCAGAGTGCGAGCGGGTACGCGATCTTCGTATAGTTCCCTTCGATCTCAAAAACAGTGGCCTGCAGTTTCTTCATCCGCGGGGGCATGGTAAAGAGTGTGGTCCATGTCCCGGTCGAACTCTCCGACGCGATCCGCCCGGCTGCTTCTTCCGCACTGATGCCCGCTGCCGGTTCGAAATAAAAGAGGCAGACGAGTTCATCCTTTGCAGGAGTATACGTGAGGTTTACAAATTCCTTGTACCAGTCAATTGCCATTAAAACACCATTAACAATCAAAGGAGAGGATGATTAATAATCTTACAGTAGTGGCAGACTAACATCTCCTCCATTATGCTTATCCGCTTCCCGCACCAATCTCCCGGAAAGGAACCCTTATGCTCTACCGCACTGTCCCAAAAACCGGCGATAAACTTTCGATTTTAGGCTTTGGCTGCATGCGGCTGCCAAAGAAAGAAGCCGGCGGTATTGATGAAGACCGGGCGATCCACCAGATCCGGTATGCCATCGACCACGGGGTCAACTATGTCGATACTGCGCCCATCTACCATTTCGGGAAGAGCGAGCTTATCCTCGGGCGGGCGCTTGATGACGGCTACCGGGAAAAAGTGCGGATCGCAACCAAACTCCCGCCGTGGTCGGTCTTTTCCCGTGCGGACATGGATCGGATTCTCGCAGAGCAACTCGAAAAGCTCGGCACCGATCATATCGATTACTATCTTCTCCACAGTCTCGGCAGGGAGTCCTGGGAAAAACTCCTGCGTCTCGGGGCGCTGGAATTTCTCGACGCAGCAAAAAAAGACGGCAGGATAAGGAATGCCGGGTTCTCGTTCCACAGCCACACGGACACGTTCAAGGAGATCATCGATGCCTACACCTGGGATTTCTGCCAGATCCAGTTCAATTATCTCGATGAGCACAACCAGGCGGGAATTGTCGGGCTGGAATATGCCGCCTCGAAACAGATTGCCGTCATGGTGATGGAACCCCTGCGGGGCGGCAACCTTGCCGGTCATGTGCCGGACGATGTGCAGAAGTGCTTTGACGCGGCGCCGGTGAAACGGAGTGCAGCGGAGTGGGGGCTGCGCTGGGTGTGGAACCATCCCGGTGTTACGGTTGTCCTCTCGGGCATGAACGAGGAGGCGCATATCGAAGAGAACCTGCGGGTGGCAGAAACCGCGTTGCCGGATTCCCTGACCGAATCCGATCTTGCCGTGCTCGAACAGGCACGCCAGACCTACCGGCGCTTGATGAAAGTGGACTGTACCGGCTGCCGCTACTGTATGCCCTGCCCGTCGGGAGTCAATATCCCGGAGTGTTTTGCGTTCTATAACAACACCGCATTCTTCCCCCACAACAAGGAGAACCGGATGCTCTACATCATCCGGCTCGGCGGAATTATCGGGGATGTCCCCTCCTATGCCGGGCTCTGCCGT
This sequence comes from Methanoregula sp., assembly GCA_041645055.1. Classification (GTDB taxonomy): domain Archaea; phylum Halobacteriota; class Methanomicrobia; order Methanomicrobiales; family Methanospirillaceae; genus Methanoregula. The sequence goes on from JBAZQT010000007.1 coordinate 55,477, forward strand.
CATTGCGGGAAATGCGAACGGATCTGCCCCCAGCACATTCCCATCCAGCAGCGCCTCAAAGAAGTCTCGGAAACGTTTGAGGGCAGGGGAATGGGCGCCCGGCGGTTCCTGATGAAAGGCGTGATGGGCGGAGCGTTGCGGCTCCATAATATTGTGGTAAATATCAAGCGGATGGTTTCGGGGAAGAAGTAGGGGATGGGAGATGGTTCTTTTTTACGTTTTCTAAAAATGGTGGTTATGGAGCGGACGAATTCTTATTGTCGCTCGACTGCAAAGAAAAAGATCAGTTCAGGATTGTTACGGTTTTTTACATCCCAATGTATTTTGAATAAAATTATTTTTAAAAATAATTCCTCGTTTCGATTAATCCTCTAAGAAATGAACGGATGTTCATCCATTAGGGGATGTATTCACATAGGCAATATCGGTGTCATACCACGTCAAATTTAATGAGGGATGCGCAATTTCAACATTTCCTGTAATTTTATTGAGTTGCAACTCAATTTTTACAGGAGGTTTGATTGATCCAATATCCCGAACGGGATAGGTCCAGTAAATCTGCGTTAAACTAGAATTATAAACAGGATTTCCCAAAATTCTTACTTCGGGCGTCGAAGGACTAACCCAAATGAAATAACCATAATTTGCAGACCAAGAATGTGTACTTATGAGTGTTTCACGACCTGATAGATTTGTTATTTCTAAACGTAATCCCTTTTCAGAAGAAATTTGGGGGGAGAAATATTCCTGATCCGTTTCAATTTTAATATTATTTGAAAAAATGTGTTCATCGCCGTAAGTTAGTGGAAATGCATGCATTACCAAAATCATAACTTCAAAGGCAATAATAACCAACAAAATGCCACTAATTGTCTTATATTCTCCCATATCAGATGTAGCTAAAGTCAAAGATTTACCTAAATTCCACCCAAGCACAAGATATACAATGGTTGGAAAGAGTATCAGAAGAATAAATATTGCGAAAAAAAATGAATATACATTTTGGATATAAACCATTAAACTGATTAAAAAGGCCACTAAACCAATTGCCATTGGCGATAAACAGATTATCAAAATTAAGCGTTGATAATCTCCTTCATATAAAGTAAAAACTTTATTGAGAATTGTTATCTTTGTTAGGATTTGCTCGTTATCTCTGCTTTGTAAAATTAAGCTAAATACTGACAAAAAAAGAACTACGATAAACAATGTTCCGAAAAACATAGCTACTGATAGGTATAACGGAAAAATGCTGTCATGGTTGGTAATCCAAGCGGGCCCAAGAATCTGTGTCCCTAAATTCGGCATTAATGCAAGCATTGTTCCAATAACACCAATAATTGTGAAAAGGCGAAAATTTTCCAATAAAAAAATGGGAATTGTAAAATAATTTTTTAATGGTTTTTTACAATAAGGACAATTAATATCTAAATAAAAAATTTCATTTCCGCAATGTGGACATATTTTCATGATACATTGAATAATACTTTATAGAAAATATAAGAATTGTGCGAATTATAGCTAATCAAAAGAAGAAGCCCATTTATTCACTTAATGAGTGTGTATGTAACGAAATCATCAGCAAACCACGTCCTAAAAATCCGTCCCTCTCCAATCCCAGCTACGTAACTTAGTTTCATGCTCTTTATTTACAGAACGCCAAAATACACATAAGCCGGTGAATCATGAACCCAGTACTCAGCCAGTTCCAAACCGAGACCCGGCATTTCTTTCTTATATCGATCCTCAACCTCGTCTTTGCAGCCATTGCCATCGCGATTGGCGTGCAGTACATGGTTACCGCCATTCTCAGTCAGACCATAGATCCGGTAATCTACGGGTTTCCGGTGATGCCCGGATTAAGGATCTTCACCGGGGCGATAGCCCTGATCTGTTTCGGGCTCGGTATCAGCTGGATACTCTCAACGGTCAGGATCTTTGAAGGTATCGTTACGATCAAAGATGATCTCGAAAAAGCTGGCGATGCAATCACGGACGAGCGCCTTACCTGCCTGATCGTGCGGATGCTCGCCCATTACCGGGATAACTACAAGACTATCCGGACGATGATCCTTGTCTGCACGCTGGGCGGGGGGTGCTTCTTCGTGCTCGGGATTGCAAACAGCCTCAAAGCCCTGTCCGTCTCATCGGGTGGTTTTGCGTTCACGCTCGATAATCTCCTTCTTATCCCCGCCATGCTCCTCACGCTCGGCATAGCTCTTGCAAGCCTGCTCTCATCATATTATTTTTTGAAATTTGCCAAAGTCTGGGACCGGCGCATTCACGAGATTGAAGAATCGGAATGCACTTTGAAAAAGAAACTGGGGCTGGATGAATCATGAGCGGGCGAAGGACCGTGTACGAAATCTACTGGGAGATCCTTGTCTATTGCAAGACGCCTCGTTCGTTCACGGCCATTATTAACCGGTGTGACCTGAACTCGAAGACCGGGCAGGAATATCTTGAATTTCTGGTGGCGAAGGGATACATCGCTTCGGTTACTGAGGGGGAAAAGACCAGTTATCATTCGACGCCGGCAGCGGCAGAGTATATCGGGCTTTTCAGCTCGCTGTACCAGAAACTTTTCGATGCTACGCCGGAATTTAAACTGTAGAAATTTTGAGACTGTTGTTGTGTTCCAATAATGGTGATTCATACTGATGGGGGCTGATGCCCCCATACTCCCTATAAGGATAGCGCCGCCGCCCCCGACGGGGCGCCCCCGCGGCGGTTTTAACGACAAAAAACCTCCTTGCCCCGCCGTGCCTCGGAGAGGCCCTGAGGCGGGGAATCCTCCTTGGGAAATCACACGCTCAAACAACCTGATGATTCGATCATGAATCCAATTTCAGATCAAATAAGGCAAGCTTTTTACAAAAAATTCCGGATCCGTTTTGCACAAAAAAATTTTCAATCGACCCCTCACCCCCTGCCTGAAATTTTTCAATCGATCCTTGACTTCATTTTCCGTACCATCTCGCCGGAGAATCAAAAATTTTGTAGCATGTACATACATTTTGTCGGATAATTATCCGATAATCGCCTCTTCAACTGACACCTCATGATCGCGATTGAAATTTTTCGGGCAGGGTCTGACTAAAAAAAAATTTGGAAAAAAGAAAATATTGCCAGAAAAATGTGCACCAAAAGTGTAAAAAAAAAAGCAATACCGATCCTGTTCATGAATTCACCTGGATGTTTTTGACCAATCTGTTGATGGCAACGCTCCATTGTTTTTGTAGCTCCACACATACCTTTTTCCCGTTTCTTTTCGAGACAGTGTAGTACAAGGTGCACGACTGCATGGAATCCGTAACGGCAGCGCCCGGTCTTTCCGATGAATACGCAGAGGAGGCCGGCATGATACGGGATGTCGCCCGGCGTATCCGGATTGCCCGGACACGCGGGGAACTCGGCACCCTGCTTGTTCGTGAAGTGCAGCAGTACTCTCTTTTCGATCTCCAGATTATCGGGGGGCGTCTCTATAATGAAATAGAAAAACTCCCGTCCCCGTACCGTGAGGCAATCCGCCCGTACTTCCACAAACAACTCTTCGGGAAGCATCACGAACTTCTCGCTTTGCACTGGAGTGGAGCGTTTCCACGGATGGATACCCCGCTCACCGATCCGGAAACATTTCAGAAATTCTGCGATATGCTGCCGGAAGGTTGTTTTTCATGGGATGATGCAAGCGAGCGCAACCCGTACTTCCGGAACCCGAAGAACCGGCTCTTCTATTACCTGATGGCAGCGTTTTCCATGTTTGTGCTCGATGAACCGGGACACCCGGTCGGGATGCCGTTTCCCGGGGGATTCAAAGTCGAGCAGCGGGGGAGAGACTATTACTGCCTGATCCGGGACAAGGAAAAGGATCTCGTCTATTCCATCTGTAACTTCTGCCCGGCAAAACAAACGGAAGAGTCCTGACGTATTGTTCACTGGGAAAATCAGGGCGCATCATTGCGGCATTTGAGCAGGACAGGTCATCCTGCCGGAGCGGGAAACCATTTTAACAGCCCGGCATCCTATGTTCATCTGCTGGCAGACCATGAACACCCTGTTCCCTTTCCTCATCTCCATCCCGCACGGGGGTACTGAAGTACCTGAAGAGATTCGTCCCCGCCTCCTGCTCAGCGATGATGAACTTCTCTTCTATTGCGATCCGTTAACAAGGGACCTTTTTGGATTTGAAGATTGGGTAGAGGCATTCATCGACACGCCCATTTCACGGATGGTCATCGATCTCAACCGTCCCCCGCTTCCCCTTCCTCCCAAAGACCCGGACGGGATCATCAAGCGGAGAACGGTTGATGGCAGGGAAGTCTATCGCCCCGGTATGGTCCCGCCAGTCGACAAGATCCATGCGTTGATGGTTAAGCATTATTTCCCCTATCACCAGCGCGTCGATGA
>JBAZQT010000082.1:0-11161 GCA_041645055.1 Methanoregula sp.
CAGGTCGGCAATGCGATCAAGAAGGCAATTGTCAAGGCAAAAATGAACCTTGTGAAGGTTCGTCGTGGATGTGGCAGCTGGGAATGTGGTTGCGATGTAAACCACTCCCTTCCTATGCAGGTAGAGGGAACTGCCGGCAGCGTCAAGGTTACCTTAAAGCCCGCCCCCCAGGGGATCGGACTTGTAACCGGTGATATCAGCAAGAAAGTGCTGCAACTCGCCGGTATCAAGGATACCTGGACATTTGCCCGCGGACAAACCCGTACTACGATCAACTTTGCAAAAGCGACATTCAACGCACTCAAAGCAACCAACATGATCAGGACCGGGGGGTCACAGTAAATGTACGCGGTCGTTCAGGTTCGCGGGGTTGTAAATACCCGTCGCGACATTAAGGACACCTTAAAGATGCTGCGTCTCCACCACATCAATCACTGCGTGCTCATTCCGGACACGCCGGAGAATCTGGGCATGATACGCAAGGTGAAGGATTACGTTGCATACGGCGAAGTGGATGCACCCACCGTTGAGACCCTGTTGCAAACCCGCGGCAGAGTTCTCGGTGATGCACCATTAACCGAGGAGTACTTAAAAACCAACTCCACGTATGCCAGCATCAGTGAGTTTGCACAGGCGCTTGCCAGCGGGGAAACGAAGCTTCGCGAGGTTCCGGGACTTAAACCGGTCCTCCGTCTTCACCCGCCACGCAAGGGACACAAGACCACCAAACGAACATTCACCCAGGGTGGAGCGCTTGGCTATTATGGTCAGGAGATCAATACTCTCCTCTATAAGATGAGGTGAAGCAAAGATGCCAACAAATAAACGTTCAAAATACCGTGGATCGCGGACATGCGGCGGCGGCACCCATAAAAATCGTCGTGGTGCAGGTAACCGTGGAGGCCGGGGACGCGCCGGCATCAATGCCCACCACTTTGTCAAGTGGTATAAGGAAATGGGAGGCCCTGTCTTTGGTAAGGACGGTTTCTTCCACAACCCGCAGGTCCTTGTAACAACAATGGATATCGGGATAATTGACCAGATCATGCCGTCGCTTATTGCGCAGGGTATTGCCAAACAGGAAGGAGATGCAGTTGCGATCAATGCTGCTGACATGGGCATCGAAAAGGTGCTCGGCAGTGGCAGGGTCACCAAAAAGATCAACATCTCTGCTGAGGCATTCTCTGAATCAGCAAAGGCAAAGATTGAGAAGATGGGTGGAAAGGCGCAGGTCGTCTGAGCCTCCCAATATTTTTTGGTGAAACCATGGGAAACCTGCTGGATCGAATGGAACCCCTGCTCGCTGCGATGCCCGCAGTCAAGAGCCCGGAGGGACACGTTCATTTCAAGAATAAACTGATCTGGACGCTCGGAATACTTATTCTGTATTTTGCCCTGACGAATATCCCGCTTTTTGGAATTGCACCCTCATCTCAGGATCTTTTTGAAGCATGGCGTGCACTCCTTGCCGGGGCAAGCGGTTCGATTGTCCATCTGGGTATCGGACCTATTGTCACTGCATCCATCGTGCTCCAGCTGCTCAAAGGTGCAGATATTCTTCACATTGATACCAGCGAAACGCGCGGACAGGTCATGTACATGGGTCTTCAGAAGATCCTTATCATCGTCATGATTATCATCGAAGCCGCCCCGAATCTTGTGGGGGGCTTCCTGCAACCTGATCCGATAATTGCAGCACAGTTCTTTGGAGGCAACCTGTTTGCAGTTTCGTTCATGATCTTCATCCAGATCTGTATAGGAGCCGCACTCGTTGTCCTCATGGATGAAGTGGTGACAAAATGGGGTATCGGCTCCGGTGTGGGTCTCTTTATTATTGCCGGTATATCACAGGCAATAGTTAATGGATTCATCAACTGGGTTCCGGTTGCCGACCAGTATCCTGTCGGGTTCTTCCCCCGTCTTGTAGCTATTGGTATCGATGGCGGGAACTATCTCACCTTCTTTGGAAAAGATATTCTCGCATTTGTTACCACTATCACCATCTTCCTGATCATTGTGTACGTAGAATCCACGCGCATTGAGATCCCGCTTGCCCACGCACAGGTACGCGGAGCACGCGCACGTTTTCCGGTGAAACTCATCTATGCCAGCGTTCTTCCAATGATCCTTGTGATGGTACTTCTGGCAAATATCCAGATGGTGGGCATGTTCCTATCGAATGTCGGAATCACTATCTTCGGGAAATTCGATGGCTCCACACCCTTAAACGGTATAATGTACTTCCTTGCGCCGATCAACGGTCCGTCAGACTGGATGTGGTGGATATCCGATCTCGGCCATCCGGCATGGGAGGTGCTTTTACGTCTGGGAATCAATACAACAATCATGGTTGTCGGTGGTGCGATCTTCGCACTGTTCTGGATCAAGACTGCAGGGCTTGACTCAAAAGATGTCGCCCGGCAGATCCAGATGTCAGGCATGTCCATTCCCGGCTACCGCAGGAATCCGCAGGTGCTTGAGAAGTACCTTGACCGGTATATCCCCCGTGTCACGGTTATTGGTGGTGTCTTTATCGGGTTGCTCAGTGTTGTTGCCAACCTCTTTGGTGTCATCGGTGCTGTGAGCGGAACAGGTCTGCTCTTGACGGTCAGTATCACTTACCGGCTCTATGAAGAGATAGCAAGCCAGCAGATCATGGAAATGTACCCGTTCATGCGGACATTCTTTGGCAAAGACTGAAGTCAGGAAAGGGACACGAATGCAGGGACGAAAGGTCATCATAACCGGTGTACCGGGCGTCGGAAAGACGACGGTAGTCAACGAGGCATTAAAGAAACTCAAGAGTGAGGGTGTCGAATACCAGTCCATAAATTTTGGCTCCTTCATGTTTGAGGTGGCAAAAAAGGACAATGTTGTCCAGGATCGGGACCAGATGCGGACGCTCGATCGCGCAGTCCAGAAACAGTTGCAGCAGCGTGCCGCGCAGGCTATTGCAAAGGTAACGGGCAACGTACTTATCGACACGCATGCATCGGTCAAGACACCAAAAGGGTATCTTGCGGGGCTTCCCGAATGGGTACTCCGCGAGATTATGCCTGATGTTATTGTACTTGTTGAAACGGATGATGATCAGATCCTCATGCGACGGTTGACTGATGAAACCCGCGCCCGGGACAAGGAAGGGTCCCGCGCGATTGGGGAACATCAGCAGTTCAACCGTTCAATCGCTGCTGCCTATGCGATGATGACGGGTTGCACCGTAAAAATGGTCACCAACGCGGACTTTTTACTCGAGCGCTCATCATCAGAACTGGCAGACGTTCTCAGGTGAACTGATGGATTTTGCAAAAATCTGGGATAAATACGGTATCTACATAGCACTCGCTTTCATGATGCTGATGATGTTTTCGTACAGCGTCGAGTGGCTGCGGGTGGGTGTTGGAAAAGGTATCGATGGCGCATTTTCACCCGTTGTTGATGGGTTTGCGATTCCGTTCTACATACTAATCGTAATACTCTCTGCATTTACCGGGCTGTACTCTTCGATCATCCAGAAATACACGATCGATTACGAGCGGATGACCGATGCCCAGGAACGGATGAAAGAGTTCCAGACTGAGTACCGCGAAGCCCAGCTCTCTCAGGATGAGAAGAAGATCAAGAAGATGGATGCGAAAAAAGACCGGGTCATGCGCGAGCAGCTTGAGATGTCCCAGCAGCAATTTAAGCCAATGGCGTACATTCTCGTGATCACCGTACCGATATTCTTCTGGCTTCTTTTCCGGCTTGAGCAGGTAAAAAGTACTATCACCATGCCCTATGTGGGTACTATCGGTCTGCACGAAGCAGCGGTCTGGATCATCCCCGCATGGATTCTCTGGTATATGATCTGCTCAATAACACTGAGTCAGATTATCAGGAAGTCCTTAAACATCGGGGGGCTCTGATGCGGATCACCGTGAGCGGGTTGCCCGGTAGCGGGACAACTTCACTCTCACGGTACCTGTCAGAACGTCATGGCTTTTCTTTAATATCAGCTGGTGAAGTCTTCCGGCAACTTGCCAGGGAACATAATATGGAGCTTGCCGAATTCGGGCGTCTTGCCGAAGAGGATTCATCGTTTGATAAGATGATTGACGCCCGGCAGAAAGAGATTGCAGAGAAACAGGACAATATTATTGTTGAAGGCAGGCTCTCTGGCTGGATGGTGGAAAACGCCGATCTCAAGATATGGGTGCATGCGCCTATTGCCTGCCGGGTAAAGCGGATCGTCTTCCGTGACCATGTGGCTGATGAGAAAACCGCAGGGGATCTCACCCTTGAGCGTGAGCAGTGTGAAGCATTGCGTTACCGGTCGTATTATTCCATTGACATCAACGATCTTTCTCTCTATCACCTGACCCTGAACTCCCAACACTGGGGGGTTGAAGCGCTTGGTGCAATTGTTGATACAGCAATTGAACAGGTTAAACGGGCATAATCAGAATAGTTTTTTCGTGTTCTTCCAGAACTCGCACATTTCTTTCCGTTATTTTATCCCAACGGACCGGGGGCAGACGGGGAAATCTTTTACGTGTTGCAGCGGGTATGAATGTTGTGGGAGATGACATCGTAGTTCAGCTGGTCCGTTCATGGGACAACAACGAGATCGCTGACCTGTACCGCGCTGGCGGGTGGTGGAAGGAAGAGTATGATCCCGCGGCTCTCGGCTCTCTTATAAGGGGAAGTTTTTCATTTGCCGTTGCTGTTGAGAAAAAAACCGGCAAGGCTATTGGGATGGGGCGGGTTATCTCGGACGGAGTTTCTGATGGATACATTCAGGACCTGGTAGTCCTTCCGGATTACCGGAAGAGTGGCATTGGCAGGGAGATGGTTTCCGCTCTCGTTGATCAATGCATTCAGAGCGGTATAACATGGATCGCCCTGATTGCAGAACCGGATACAGAAAATTTTTATCTGCCGCTTGGGTTTTTACCTATGCAGGGGTATGTACCCTTAATCTTCCGGGGTGAAGGATGAAACTCACGCAAGATGATTTCCGGCCGGTCACGCTCGATGACCGGGCGTTTTTCCAGCAGCACTATGCGCATTATCCCCAGACGCACAGTGATAATACGTTTACCAATATGGTCTGCTGGAATCATTACGCCCATTACCAGTATGCTGTTATCGAGAAAAATGTCATCCTGGCCAGCACGATCGATGGAATCACCCGTTTCCGCCCTCCAATCGGGCCCCGCAATACTGCGTTACTGCGCTCGCTTATCAAACTGGCATCGGATGTCAGTGATGCAGAGCCGGTTGTGCTGATCGATCCTGATACCGCCAGCTGGATGCGGGATACCTGTGCCGGTCTCAACCTGGTACCTGACAGGAACCATTTCGAATACGTGTACAGGGCTTCCGATCTTGCAGATCTCCCGGGTAAGCAGTACCTTACCATCCGCCACCATGTCAATAAATTCCGGAAAAACTGTCTCTATTCACTTGAGCAAATCACGCCGGAAAACCGGGAGGAAGTGAAACGGTTCCTGATCCAGTGGTGTGAATGGAAAGGCTGTGAAGGGGACCCGGTTCTTGCCCATGAAAAAGATGCTACCTTCTTTGCCATCGATCATTTCGGAGAGTTAGGATTGTCCGGGCTGGTCGTCCGGGTTCATAACACGATCGGGGCGATGTCACTCTTCGAACCGCTCAATAATGACACAGCGCTTGTCCATTTCGAGAAAGGAATGCCTGATTGCGAGGGCATCTACAAGGAAATTAACGCTGAAACTGCGGCCATATTGAAAAAAGATTTCGCTTATATCAATCGCGAAAGCGATCTCGGCGTTGCTGGTCTACGGGAAGCAAAGATGCGATACCATCCCGATCATATGGTTGAAGTCTACTCCCTGAAACGCGACTCCTGATTTTTTGTTCGATCCATGTTCAGGGAACGACAGCCAGTGCCATAACTCCCGATGCTATGATTTTTACCGCAATGGCAGCGAGAAGCATTCCGAGTACTTTTCCCATAATATCTGTTACTACTTCTCCCAGCATGCGCTGGATGAATTCAGAATAATAGAGAACCAGCCATGTAGCGAGCAACGAGAGTGTGATCGCTATGAAGGGGATGAGGAGTCCGTAATCCCTTGAAAGGAGCATCACGGTGGTGATGGTACCCGGTCCGCACAAGAGTGGTGTTCCGATGACAACACCTACTGCAGTCTCTGTACGCTCTTTGCAATGTCCGATCTCAATACCAAGTGCATACTGGATACCGAGAAGGAACAGGAGAATACCCCCGGCTATCTGGAAACTGGGCAGATTGAGGCCCAGGATATCAAAAATCATTTTATTGAAAACCAGAAACAGGTACATCAGTCCGCCTGCAACGGCAACAGCGATGAATGCCTGTTTGTGGATCTCTGCCGCAGACTTACCCTTGGTCATTGCCGCAAATATCGGTACAGAGAGGAGAGGATCAAGGATAATGAACAGTGCAGCAAATGAATAGATAACTCCGGGAATTAAGTCCTGCATGGTCTGATCCAGAATATATGCACCGGATGCGGATAAAAATTCGGGTTACTGATAGAAATTTTTTGCAGGTTTGCATCATTCACAATATATAATAACCATAAATCTCCATCTTCTCCTAGAGCGGACTTATCCTCGACAATAATAGCCGGGAAAAAAGGCCGCACTGGTGAAATCTTATGGCAAAAGCTGTGACAACTACAAAAAAGAGCAGTGAAAAGACCATAAAAAAGCCGGTTGCTTCAAAATCCAAGGCAAAACCTGTGGCAAAGAAAAAGACTGCTGTGCCGAGCAAACCTGCAACAAAAAAAGCAGTTGCCGTTGTAAAGAAAAAAACCTCCACTAAACCCGCAGCAAAGGCCCTGCCCAAGAAAACGGTAAAGAAAAGTGCAGCAAAAGCAGGAACCAAAAAAACTGCAGTGAATCTTACCCGGTACAAATGCAAACTCTGCGGGTATGTCTACTCACCGCTCCGTGGTGAGCCCCATAACGGTATTCCCGTGGGGACTGCCTTTGATGATCTTCCCGAGACTTACGTCTGCCCGGTTTGCGGGTACCAAGGAAAAGGAAAGATCGGCAAATGGGGATTTGATGAGTGGCGTCCAACGCGCTATCTATGTTCCATCTGCTCCTATGTGTACGATGAAAAACGCGGGGAACCTCACCGGGGCATTAAAGCCGGAACAAAATTTGAGGATCTGCCCGATGATTACGTCTGCCCGGTCTGTGCACAGGATCCCAAGATCCGCGTGCAGTTCGGGAAGGTGTTCAAGCAGGGTTTTGAACCCCTTCAGGTCTGATATCTTAAAAAGGGAATCCCCATATTTCTTTTTCGTTCCTGTTTATCCTACCATTACTCGTTGTCCCAGCAGTCTCCAATATAGGTATCATGTTCGCACTGGCGGGAAACACCTGGAGTTCAGCATTATATACGACACTCCCCATCGTTTTTATGGTATAGAGTACGTCTTCGGGTAACAACGGAACGGGATAACTCTGGACCCGATCCGTATAAAATGCCTGCTGATTCTTTTGGGAACGGTATGTATAGGAGATTCCAGCGGACTCGGGGACCAACGTCTTGAACAAAAGAATTATCCATGTGAGAACCATTTTCCATAGCACAATGAACATATTAACGCTTCTTACCGCATTCGTGCCATGGATCGCGTTCACCCTTGTCGCTGAAGCTCCCTTGGGAAATCCCCTGATGGGCCTGACCCTTGCCTTTATCATAGGTATTCTGCTCACCCTCCTGACGAGTTACAAGCAACTGCTCAAGGGCTATATCCTGTCCGTAGTCACAATCATCTTCTTTGTCGTGTTCTTCATCCTGATCATCGGATTAAAACTCTACTGGCTCGCGAACTACATCTCGGTACTCTCGATGTTGCTCCTTACGATCGTCTGCTGGGCAACGATGCTGTTCCATTTTCCCTTCACCCTCCAGTATTCCCGGGAAGGTGTGGAACCCGAGCGTGCCAAGAGTGCACCATTCATGCATGTAAATTATGTCATCACAGCAGTTTGGGGAATTGTATTCACTCTCGGCTTTGTGGTAGATGCCTTCCTGCTCCTCCGGCCTGAACCGGGTCTAATGTTTTTTGACAACGTGAAATGGCTCTTCATGGTAATCGCGATCGTCTTTACCGTGTGGTATCCGGATTATGTCCATAAGCAGAGGGCATTGCAGGTGGCTTCTGAGATAAAATCGAGAAAATAAGAGATGAGTAGAAACTCATTCTGATAACCTTTTTATTAGCAGAAGCAGGATATAAAAAAACGAAACGAATGAGAATCCCTCTCTGGGGCTCTGTACAAGCGGATTTTTTAAATTATTTATTGATGCACCAGATCTGCACTTCAATTGCGTTTTTTGGAATAATTGAGAGCTGGAATCCCGTTATTTTTGTGTATACCGCACTACGAAATACGTGACGAGAGGTGATGCCATATATAACATGGTACTGCTCGTAAAACCCATCACGGTGATGATGATCGCTGCAAGAGAAATGGCCGGTATGGTCAGCCCTCTGTACATCCGGAGTCGTATGTCGTAGGGAGAATGTTCCTTGGATATAAGCCGGTGGTTGTGGCTCGAATAATACCATTGGATGGAGAGGATTAGACCGAGAATCAGGAGATTAAACTCAAAGACACACGTAGCAAGAGTATCCGAAGAGTAATCGCCGATGAAACTGGTTGAAAACGGGACAAGGGTGACAAAAAAAAGACTAATTGCATTCAGTAACAGAAAATTCTTGTCAATGTGATGGACCATACTGAACTGCGCATGATGGCCCATCCAGAATGCGACAAGGATAAAAAACGCTATGATATAATGGTAAAAAGCAGGGAGCAGGGAGATGAGTGCAGCGCTGGATGTCTGCGTTATAACCGCATCATTGGGAAGGATCATATTCAAGACAAGCAGGGTCATGGCAAATGCAAAGATCCCGTCAGTTAAGGATTCCATGCGGTTCTTTTCCATCAGCACACTTCGATTTTCTGCAGACTCGATTATGACCATCGCTCTCATCTAATATTTGATCGCCGGGATATATAACCGGTGATAACCCGTGATAAAGACCTGACATGGAGTGTGTAAAAACGATCTATCAGGAAAAAATCTTACACTGGAGTGATTTTCCAGAAATTTACCTGACACACTTATTATGAAAACATGGATTCCAGATGAAAAAGCCTGTAAGATTAAGCCATAAAGAGATCTGTTCTCCACTCCTCCTGTTCGAAGTTTTCAGCCTCGTATCTCCGTGGTTCTGCTTCACTATAGGGTTTCTTGGGGACTCACGCTGATAATCCGGGTACAAATCTATAAACCCGTCCGCAGTTTATTTCCTATTCAGTGATTGAATTGACCCGCCTCATCCTGAACATCGGTACCTGCCGATATCGCAGTCTCCTCCTTACCTGTGTCCTGACTGCAATGATGATCCTTCCCGTTTTTGCGGCGGATGCCAATATCGAGGCAGAACTGGGAGATACCCTGACCCTCCACGGGATTTCCTACAAGGGCAGCAGCGTGTACCTCTTCATGACCGGCCCAGACCTGCCGGTGAACGGGGTCTCTCTGACTGACGTGTCCCAACGGGCTGACAAGGGAAATTTCAACCGGATCGACCTGGATAGCAATCAGGAATGGACCTTTCGCTGGAATACAGCCCGCATCGAGAACGCGATCAAAGCCGGGACGTACCTAGTCTATGTAACGAACGAGCCGGTGGACAAGGCCCATCTCGGTGGTTCGGATTCCTACAAGACCCTTCAAGTCGATTTTAAAAAATCCACGACATCCAAGGTATCGATTAGCAGCGGATCAACGTACACACTTAAGCCCGAAATGCACGAATCGGTCGAGGCACCGACTCTTGTTATAACTTCCCCGACACCCACACCGACCCCGGTGACAACGCCACCAACCCCCGCTCCGACCACACTCCTGCCAACGACAAAAGCATCACTTCCGCCTGCACTTGTATTTCTTGGAGTGTTGCTGGGTGGGGGTGCGACTGTCCTGAAAAGGGAGTAAATCCTTTCCCTCTTTTTTTCAGCAAGGTATTATCATAGACCGTGTGAATGGTATACTGAGTGGTATGGACGTCAATGAACCGTTGAAAAAGGCACACCATCTGATGAAGATCGGCCGGTATGATGAAGCCATCGTACAATATGACCGCGTCCTTGAACTGGATGGCCGCAATATCAAAGCACTTGAGGAAAAAGGGAATGTCTATTATTCTCTTGGAAGACATGTTGATGCAATCGCGTGCTACGATGCTGCAATCGCGATAAATCCCAAATTGATTCTGCTCTGGTATGAGAAAGGGTACGCCCTGAGAAAAATAAACCGGAATGAAGAAGCTATTGTGTGTTTCGATCGGGCACTGGCTCTTGATCCGGAATACACCTTTGCTCTGAGCAACAAAGGGTATGCCTTAAACGAACTTGGGCGGTATAAAGAAGCGATTGCATGTTTCGATGTAATCCTTGCATCAAGCCCGAATAATGTCCGGGCGGCAACTGCAAAAGGCATTGCGCTTCGGGAGTTGGGTAAAAACGAAGAGGCGCTTTTGTTCTTCGACCGGGCACTCGATTTTAACCCCATCAACTCATTTGTGTATTACAACAAATCACTTGCTCTTCGCAACCTCGGCCGGGTTAAGGAAGCTGATGAGTGTCTCAAAATCGTGAATTTCCCCCCCGCTGCAAGAAAAAAATAAATTTTTTATCTGATAATTACACAGCGATTAGGGAAAGATTTCATCAGGCCTCTTTTTTAAGAGATCTTAAGTATTCCTTATCGGATATTAGTTTCACTTTGTTAATGGCATGAATACGAAGAATTCCGAAGAATTCTTCCACTCATTCCATCCTGCCACTTCAAACTCTTTTGAAACAATGTTTGAAAAAAAAATTAAATGAGTTTAAAGATGGGGTGGCTTTCTGATTTGCACTCGATCCCGAGCTGACGGGTCGCCTCAAGGACGGTGATGTCCGTGTAGGCCTGTGCGGTGATCATTGCTTCGACGTTCTCGATAGGTCCGTACATAATCAGGTCTGCACCGAGGGTGCTTGCAATCATGTTGCAGCCGATATCGGGGGCTGACCATGCTGCCTGCTTTATGCCTTCCATACCGCCGAGGTAGTGGTGGGA
>JBAZQT010000083.1:0-10881 GCA_041645055.1 Methanoregula sp.
AACCCTTACAACCTATCAGGATGGGAAATACAGCACATTGACAAAAGGACATAAAATTACAATACCGAAAGCCTTCGACCTACTCAAATATTCGTGGAAACACCTTCGGAGAGCATTACAATATTACCTTCCCGGTATTGAGTTTGTTTGGATAATGGAACCTCATAAGACGGGCTATCCTCATCTCCACGTCGTAATATTGACTGATATATCAAAAAGCACTCAAGAGGCTATCAGGTTATTATGGTCAAAATGTTATGTGGCTGGGTCTGCCGAACATGGAGTCGATTTCTCTGTAAAAAAATCAAGTGAATCGATAAATTCCATTAGGAATTATTTGATGAAATACATGGCAAAGGGATTTGTCTCTACCGGGTCGAAATTTGGTGAAGATGATTCCTGGGGAGCGGGAGAACTTGTCTTTAATGCCCTTGTCAGGAAAAATAAATGGCGATTTTTTGGTGCGAGTCGAAAACTTTGCAAAGTGATGGCATACAGTAAAAAGAATGATGAGAGAATCTGTTGGAAAGCGACAGAAATGTTCGATTCAAATGAAGAATATAATCTGACTTGGGCAAAGGATTGTGATACACTTGATAAGGTCGTTGAAATGGAAAAGCGACTATTACTGGATAGGGAAGTTACACAACTTATTGAAGAAAAAGTTAATAATTTTTAATACAGCATTCCTTTTTTCCAGAAGAACGGTTTTTCATAATCTCGTTCAAACTTAGCAAAAACACTCTCGTAAAGTGCTGGATATCTGGCTTCTTTTAATGGGATATTGAACATGTACGTTTCAATGTCAGGCACATCAGGATCATCTTCTGATTCGAACCACAACTCTAATCCAATAATGACAAAAACAGGTATTCTTTTCTGATATTCGAATTCTTGATATCGTTTAAGTTGTGCGGGATTTGACCAACTCAGTTGATTCTGATTGTTAAGTTGAGTTCGAAATTTACATTCGACCGCAAATTTCTCCCGTGTTGGCATATATTCAAAAATAAAATCGGGATTTTTACTACTCTCGACATATCTATCAGCATTTGTTTTGAAAGAGTGGGTCTTTTCTATGAGTTTGAAGTATTGCTTTGTGAATAGATTTTCAACATGGTCTTCAAACCTTTTGCCAACGATTTCAGGTGCATTTGATGTATGGTATTCAATTTTATGAAAGACATCTCCTATTTTACCCAAAAATCCCATAGGAATCAATCGGTTCATTTTTCAGAAGATTAATGTTGTTAAATAATGTCGTGGATTTTTTAGTGAAGTTACTAACGCGCAACTCGTTTTTAACTCGCTTGGATAACGATTGGCGATTATAGGTTTTGTCAAAACCTTACAATAATTATGAGAAACAGAAAAACCAAAAAAACGAACATCGATTGGAAACGCACAGAAATTCTAACTTCACAATATTTGGATTATATGATGACATGGCGTAAAGAGGAAATAATACTGTATTTTGGTCATCTACAGATTCGGGTAATATAATTTGGAACCGTTCGTAGCAGATTATACATAAGAGATTAAATCAATTAAAAAAACAAGTACGATAGTTTAAATTTTTACTAAATAAAAATACAAATATTATGTTTTGTCCTCATTGCAGAACAAAAATAACATTAGTAAATATAAGATCTCAAGAATGTCCAATTTGTGGTAAAAGTGTTATTATTTTTCAATTGGATGAAGTCGTAGAAAAATCTCTGCATTTATTTGAAATGATTGCAATTTTCAGCGCAATCGCTCTCTTATTACCCCCTCACAATAGGATTTAGAGATCTAAATATTTTAAAACCTTCAGATGTGCAAATTCTGTTACTTTATTTTGCATTAACTTTTTGTAGTATATTAATTATTTTTTTCTGGATGGCTATTATTACTAAATTTACTGATTATCATAATTTATCTCCAATAAGGAGATTTTTTCCATCTCTCGCAAAACCATGGATTACAATTCGAAGGGGAGACATTCAATTTTATTTATTTTTTGTATGTTTTTTGAGCCTTTATTTTATTATATTTATGTATATTGTTTCAACTTTATCTATAGGTTTTTTTATTGTAGTGATTGTAATCATTTTATTTTCAATATTGTCTATGATTAACGATTATTTATCGAATGATAAAGAGGAAATGGAAAATGAAAAACGATTTTAATTTTTTTAAAACGAGAAGTTCTCCCTTTAACAGGGAAATGTTACAAGACTTTGAAGTGAAATGAGGTACGCCCCGACCGGACTTGAATAACATGATTAAATTTTTGTAAAGGGAATTCTTATCTATTTCAATTGTTAACGAA
This sequence comes from Methanoregula sp., assembly GCA_041645055.1. Taxonomy (GTDB): domain Archaea; phylum Halobacteriota; class Methanomicrobia; order Methanomicrobiales; family Methanospirillaceae; genus Methanoregula. The sequence goes on from JBAZQT010000083.1 coordinate 2,315, forward strand.
CATTTTGAGTTTTTTTTAGGTTACTTTATATCCCTTATTCTCGCATCGTTAATTATGGCTTGGATAAAGTGTCTAATCGGAAGTAATCTGAAAAAACATGGTTATGTTAAATCTGATATGATTACTTCAATTTGGTGCAAAGAATCAACAATTCATAATCTTTCGAGTTCTGCTCATATGGTGGGATTGAGTGTATTAGTTACAGACTCTGGAAATAACGAAAATGTCATTTACAATACAACATTGACTTCAGATCTATTTGAACACAAAAAAGATATGAATTCATATTATGGGGATGCGAAAGATGATTGGACCTCTGAAATAGTTAAACAACAAGATGAATATATGAAGGAAATTATTATCGAAATTTCAAAACAGATTGACGTTGCAAATAAAAATATAGAACATACAATTCTTGATTTTTCGACGTTAAAACTTCACAAATAATATTTTGGGTTTTACGTCAAATTTTTCATAAGACATTACATTGAAAATTTTCTTTTTTTTTGAGAAAAGATTTGAACGTGAAATGAAGTACGCCCCGTCAGAATCTTTTCTCTCTTATTTTTAAGACTTTACGGTCAATTGCGTATTATAATAAAAGAAAGGGAGAAGGAATATGAAACTGAGAAGTAATGGGAAGAAGTGAATTTAAGAGAGCCATCTTTGGACAATTCAATAAACTCTTTTTGTTTTTTGATTCTCCTCGGATAGTGTTTTTTTCTCCTATCGCTTCATTTATATTGCCGTTCATAGGTTCCGCCAAACGTTCGCGGGTTAATCCACCCACTACCAGTTCGATAAGAAGAAGGTAGTATTTTAGTATTGACAGGAAAATCAATACCAAAATTATTTCAATGTCGCCATGTAAAGAGCGTCCTCTAAACACACGTGCCATAAATGAAACTTTCCAATTCTTCCGGTCTACCTCAAATTGACAATCGAATTGATGAATGTCTTTAGAGTAGACCTCGGTCTTTTGAATAGCATCTCTGTTCATATACTTCTTCCCTTCCTATGAGGCATGACCTTTCAGTCAAAAACCCCACAAATAAAATATATGTTTGTAATATTTAAAAATAGCACGATAAAATATCGTATCGATAATATTGCATTAAAATTTCAATGAATGTTAATGTACATACACATCGTTTCTGAAAATATTTACGCATTTAATGACTAGCGCTTTGGATGTGAAAAGAGGTACGCCCCGGCCGGGACTTGAACCCGGGTCAAAAGATCCGCAATCTTTTAGGATGTCCACTACCCTACCGGGACAGGATAATTATCTGCTTTAATCAAAATGCTGTCATCGCTTAAATAATTCACCGTGTTATGAAAATATTGTGTTGTTATTAAAATAAAAACAATAATTCAATGTTTTATTTTATGTTTCCCTCTCGCTTTACAGACATATTTATATCTGCTCTCACCTTATTACCTCCAAATTCGATAAGATAATTCCCCGCACTGTATACTTTTAAGTGGCGGGGGTTTTCTGTTCCGTACTGTTTACTCTGGCCAAAACCGTCCTGAAGAACAATATTACCGGTAGCCTTTTGTCGAACGGTCACTTCAAAATAGGCATTGGGATCATAATATACAGTATTGTCGAATGTCCATTCATTTGTAAGCACCCTGCTGTCTCCAGAAATATTTCTTGTGATATTTGTATTGGTTAATTGAAAATCAATCAACATGGGGGGATTTTTTAGATCGAATGATACAGCCGTTTTATTAAAGGCAAATGGCTGATTTCTTGTTGAATAAATAACTACGTAATCTTCCTTAACAGGAGAAATGATGGACACTGTCCGATAGGTTACCATTGATGTCGGTTCCGGTGTCATATAGGGCGTTGCAATGGTTACATAGAGTGGTGTTTCCATAGTTGTGATTTTAAGAGATGGTTGATCTGTCACAGGTTTGTTCGTTGTTGTTTTTAATGGTGTTTCTATTGGGGGGGAAATACAACCCGAAATGGATATACAGAATATCAGGGCAATTAAAAAAACAACCGCGACTAATTTTTTATTCATTAATCATGTGTGTACAATCAATAGTAAATAAGCATTTCAAAATTCTTTTAAAAAAATTTCAAATACCATCGCTTAAAAAAATTATCCCAACAATTCCTGCAACTGCTCCTTCAACAGTTCTAAGTGTAGACTTCTGTATTGTCACCATGGTTGGTTTTCCTGTTGTTTGATATAACAATTCCTTGTAAGTAACTAAGCCGGACTGTTTGAGGTGGCCTTCTTCATTCTTACTTACAATATCTGCCGGCCACGTGCCACCGATTTCACAATTGGTCTTTCCTGCGATCTCTTAGAATTTTTCCCGGTCAGTTTTAAAAATGCGGAATTACATCCAAGATATCGTTCTTGTGAATCAAGATAAAACAGCGGATTGGGGAAAGTGTCTATCATATGCTGTAAAAATCCCAGTTGGTCTTTAAGTGCATCCTGTGCGTTCTTCCATTCGGTGATATCTGTGATAATTACATACCGTAAAATTGAGTTTTTTGTCCTACGGAAGTAATCCGGTTATGTATATATCGCCGGGTTCCGTCTTTACGAATAATCCAGAACCTTATATCTGAAGGAACATTTCGGGAAATAAGACATTCATCAATTATTTTTTTAATACGATCGCGTTCTTCAGGAGCCGCAAGATCTAATGGTTTGATGGATAATAACTCGTCATGGGAGGACCCAAAGATCTCTTCTATACGACTGTTTGCATAGATAGCACAACCATTTTCATAACCAATTATCCCGTCCTGAAGATTCTCTGCCATGAGGCAAAATTTCTCATCACTTGAGCGCAATGCAATTTCTGCAGTTTTTTTTGCAATAATATCTTCAAGAATAATGATCATTCCCTGTTTACCATCATCGAAAACGGCAGCAAGTATTTTCTGGCGATAATGCCGGACAGCGTGTTTTTTATCTCAAGTTCCTGATCAAAAAAACCCTTTCTTAATGACTGTTTTATTTCTTCAATAATTCCATCGGCGGATGATCCAATTCCTTTGATAGAAGAAAAAAGATTTCCAAGAATTTCTGTTCGTGATTGTTGTAGAAATGAAAGGAATGGATCATTGATCCGGACAACCCGCCCCTCCTTGTCGAGAACGATAATCATATCTTTTGTATAGCCGAACACTGGGTCCAGAGGAACTCTGGATGAAAGCGAAAAGACTTTTGCTTTTCCATAATTGCGCATCTGGACATGACCGGATATTTGCAGGAGACCAAGATAGTGTCCTACAGAATGTTTATTTTTTTTAAGAGTGCGTGCAATTTCTGTGATACTCATCCCATGAGGGGATTTTTTTAAAAATATCTTTAATCCGGATGAGTTCTTCTTTTAATGTTCCATTATGTGGAAACTTCCTTTTTCTCAATCTTTTGTGATTGTGTAACCAATAAATGTATCATTTAAATGTAACCCATATTGGTAACATATAAACCGCGGCTATAAATATCAATCACACCTTCATCATTAGAATATCTTTTGTGCTTATTGGAAAATTTCATCCGCTTACTGCACAGATTTTAAACGTAAAAACCATAGTGTGGAACCTACAAATATACAGAGAGGGTAAATCGATGGCGAATTATGTTAAAATATCCTGCATTTTACTCATTCTTTTTGCATGTCTGATTGCACCGGCAATGGCAGGAACAAAATATATGGCCGGAAGTCCGAAATTGTCGGCATATATTTCGGGTACCAATGAATTCAGCCCCGGTAAAGAGATCCCGCTGAAAATTATTATTGAAAATACCGGGCTTAATGAGTATAAATTTGTCCTTTCCACCATTGTTGACCGCGATGATCTCCCGAATACTGCAAAGTTCCTTACAGTCAAGGTTAAGCCTGGTAATGCACCGCTAGTCGTTAAATCCGATCCCCAGATGCTAGGAGATTTGAAAGGTGCAAGTATTACCGATGCAACATTCACCATTAAGACCAATGCAGATGCACCTTCTGGTAACTACAGCCTGCCCTTGGACATTAGTTATACCTATCTCTACACAGTTGATCAGTACGGTACTGACACCATCCAGTACTCGTATAAAACGATAAACCAGTCAATTAATCTCCCCATAAAAATTAAACCGGATGTCTCTATTAATGTGCTATCTGCAGTACCTGAACATCTGAATGTAGGAACTGAAGGTTATGTCAATATGAAAATTAAAAATGCCGGATCAGATACCGGCATTAAATCGATCGTCAAAATAATCAGGAATGGTAACAGCCCAATTATACCCACCGACAGTAGTGTTTATGTAGGTAATTTTGCGCCAGGTGCCGTAGTGGATTGCCGGTACAAAGTATCTGTATCAAGCGATGCACAAAAACAGACCTATCCTATTGACGTAGTAGTAGTTTACCAGAATAATGAAGGGGACTTTGTCACTTCAAGAAGCGATACTATTGGAGTACCTGTTGGGGGCAAAGCGAATTTTGCTGTTGTATCACCACCGGCTGAGATGAACCCTGGTAATAAAAAAGTTATTACAATCGAATATAAAAATACCGGTGATACAACGGTAAAAAGTGCGCAGGCACGTATCAGTGCTGTTGATCCTTTTACCAGCAATGACGATATTGCCTATATTGGTGATCTAAAACCTGGCGAATCCCGGATTGTTTCGTATATTGTGAGTGTTGATCGGTCAGCAACAATAAAAGAATACGGGCTGGACTCAGAAATCCGGTACCGTGATCAACTCGATAACACCTATATTTCCGATACCATGAAAGTAAAGGTGAATGTAACAGCACCTGCTGGAATGACCGCAATACTCTCTAATCCAATTTATCTCTCCATAATTGTGGCTGTCATCATTGGTGCAGTTTACCTTGTTTATCATTTCCGGAAAAAACAACAATAATTTTGGTGATTGGGTAACATCTACAAAAATACAATTTATTGTACCCTCAAATCCTCAAGAATTTTAAATAAATCTATCTCTTAGTTGTTGTATCTCCACTCCATTTCTTGATGTAAGAGAGGAACTTTTCTCTTAAAAAAACCATACTGTGCATTTCATTCACCCTACCTTTAGGTTAGTTGTGGACTTTACGCAATTACCTATTTTTTAATCACATTAATTGAAATTCAGCAAGACTGATGGTCTCTCTCTATTAGCACATTCCATCAAGCGTCAAAAAATATTAATACCGATCGAAACAACGTTTTGATACAAATTTAATTGATTTAAATCAAGTTAATTTGCTCGAAACGATTCCGGGTTCAACGGGTGATATTATGCATATTATGGAAGGATTCTTGCCCTGGCAATGGTGTCTGGTGTGGTGGATTGTTGCCCTGCCCTGTCTCATGCTCGGAATATACCAGTTGAAACGAGTCCTTGCAGCTGACCGGGAGGCGCTCCCCCTGCTTGGGGTAACGGGAGGATTCATCTTTATCCTGTCATCTTTAAAACTCCCTTCAGTTACCGGCAGCTGTTCGCATCCTACCGGCACCGGGTTATCAACCATATCTTTTGGGCCATGGATCACTGCAGTTGTCTGTGCAATCGTCCTCCTGTTCCAGAGCCTGTTCCTTGCCCATGGGGGATTGTCTGTTCTTGGAGCAAATATCGTTTCCATGGGAATTGTCGGACCACTCGTGGGGTATGCAATATACCGGCTTCTCCGGGACACATCTGTCAATATCTACATCACCGTATTTCTGGTAACGGCTCTCGCTGATATTTTTACGTACATAACAACTTCGGTTGAACTTGCGCTGGCGTACCCGGCAGCGACTGGAGGTTTTGTCAGTTCATTTATCCTGTTCCTCGGCATATTTGCCTTAACGCAGATCCCTCTTGCCATTGTTGAGGGAATTGTCCTTGCACTCGTGTTCAAATATATCGTAGCCTTAAAACCCGATATCCTGATCCGGCTGAAAATCTTCTCTGAAAAACAGATCAATGCCGCACGGAATGAGCACACATGAGCTTCAGATATACGCTCGAAGTCCTGACTGTGATTGCGATTGTGGCATTTTGTGCAGTATTCCTCTACACGAATTCGACAATGAGTGGGGCAGAATTTTCCGGCTCTGATAATGTCGGATCAGGGCTTATCGCTAAACTTTCCGGAACTCCTGTTGAAAATTTTAAACCGCTCATCCCCCAGTGGGAACCTCCCAGTACAGAGATTGAGTCCTGCCTTTTTGCATTCCAGGCTGCCGTTGGCGGGATTCTTGTTGGCGGCGTATTTGGTTATTGGATTGGACAGAAGAATAAATCATAATCGGAACAAGGAGAGATTACTATCTATGTTTGAGGAACTTCTGGAAGATATTGCCCAGAAGAACGGACTCCGTGAGGTAAATGCATACGTTAAACTTGCAGCGGGCCTCGGCGCGATCCTCCTTTGTCTCGTTTCAACGGGTTATATTGCTCCACTTTTTATTGCGGTTGTTCTTACCTGTGCAATTCTCATCCTTGCCCGGATAGATGCAAAAACCTACGCTGAGCTCTTTATTGTGCCCCTCGGGTTTGCTATCATGAGTGTAGCCGGCATCATCCTCATCACCGGGGGACAGGATATTTTCTGGCAATGGGATATCCTGCCATCATTCTCGCTGTCCATTACCCGGGAAAGCATAAACCAGGGGATGTTTGTTTTCTGCCGGGTTATCGGCGGGATGTCTGCGATGATATTTATTGCCTTAACTACTCCGATGACCGATATTTTTATTGTGTTTCGCCAGTGCAGGGTTCCTGAAGTAGTTATTGACCTCATGATGATCATCTATCGCACGATCTTTATCCTGATTGACCAGGTGATACAGATCTATCATGCGCAGGTAATGCGTTTGGGATATTCCACGTATCGTGAATCCCTGCATTCGTTTGCCACGTTATGTGGAGCTGCATTCATCGCCAGCTGGGATGCGGGAGAAGATCTGATCCGGGCAATGGATGCACGGTGTTATGATGGGAAATTTGCCCTGCTGGGTGAGAGCCGGCCTGTTGAACGGATACCTTGTTTTGCCGTTATGATCTTTCTTACCCTTTCGACAGTCGTTGTGATTGTATCCGGGTCAATTACTATAATGTAGGATGAACCATGAGCAGCATCATACTTGAAGCCCGCGATATCCGGTATCGTTACCCACGGGGAATGGAAGCTATCTGCGGCATCAGTTTCCATATCCGTAAAAAAGAGAAGATCGCTCTTGTGGGACCCAACGGAGCCGGGAAATCTACGCTTCTTACCATGTTCAATGGTATGATTCGCCCGGATTCCGGCCTGATGCTTTTTGACAACCAGCCAATCCAGTATGATACATCATCGTTGCGGATGTTGAGAAAACGTGTAGGTTTTGTCCTCCAGAATCCGGATCGCCAGATCATCGCCCCAACGGTGTACCAGGATGTGGCATTCGGACCAACAAATCTTGGCTATATTGATACGGAAGTAAAAGAGGCAGTAACAAAGGCACTCCGGCATGTCGGGCTCGATGGATTTGAGCGCCGCCCCCCTCACCAGCTTTCCGGCGGGGAGAAAAAGCGGGTGGCAATTGCCGGCGTACTGGCAATGGACCCTGATGTACTGGTATTCGATGAACCCACCAGTGGTCTCGATCCATCAGGATCAGAAGATATCATGGAACTGCTCGATGAATTAAACCACGATGGAAAGACCATCATCATCTCCACCCATGATGTTGAACTGGCATACCCGTGGGCTGACAGAGCAATCCTGATGCTTAACGGAAAAATTCTCAAGGAAGATATTCCCGAAGTGGCTTTTGGCAATCCGGAAGCAGTTCGTAAAGCGCACCTCTCCCTTCCGACTCTTCTCGAACTGCACATGGAACTGCAGAAACGGGGATTTTTGCTGAAGGGTAAAAAACCCCGTACAGTTCTGGATATGATGCACTGCATCGAAACATTATTTGAAAATTCCCAAAAGCTCAGCCGGCACGGAATCATTACTGTCTGCAATGTCGATCTGGACAACGGGGAGTATCTGTCGAAATGGTTATCGATGCATACAGGAATCTGTACCGGAGCCATGGGTACCCGGGCAAAACAGTGCGCGGAAAATTTAAAAATTCATCTGGATTTTACTTATGGTGTCATAGACAAATGTATTCTTAAAGCACTACTCGGAGAAGATTCCCTGATCCTGACAACAGGGAGCATGGTCAAACGTGTGTACTTACGAGTGGATGCCTATGATCTCGAAAGTGGAGTCCATATTCCCGTGCACCCGCTTACAACCGCATCTGAAGAGGCTAATGAAAAAAACGGAAGTGTATCATGAATACGGTTCCCCGTATTGTTATTGCAGGCACGCACAGCGGGTGCGGTAAGACAACGATTGCGAGTGGCATTATGGCTGCACTTACCCAAAGGGGATTAAAAGTCCAGCCATTCAAAGTCGGGCCGGACTTTATTGATCCTTCCCATCATACCCGGATCTGCGGACGCATTTCACGGAACCTTGATCCATTCATGATGGGTGAGGAGGGTTGTGTCGACACGTTTATCCGGGCAACTGAAGGTGCAGACATTGCCGTGATT
>JBAZQT010000084.1:0-10839 GCA_041645055.1 Methanoregula sp.
TTTGCGTTCCACTTCCACAAGATGCGTATGCACCTGTTCCATCATTCCTTTCGGGAGTTCTTTTTTTGGATCATTCACCACGGCGAGACAAGCTTCCGTTGTGATGACAAAACCGGGAGGCACCCTAAGCCCAATCTGCGTCATCTCGCATAGATTTGCACCTTTGCCGCCCAGCAATTTTTTATTTTTTCCATCACCTTCATTGAAGGCATACACCCATTTCGTGCTCATGATTCCCCCTATGTTTGGCCGCGTTGAAGCCGTCACAAATCAGGATAGCACTTGCGCTGCCAGTATGTGTGCAATGTGAAACGAAAGGTTAAATAGTAATGCCCACCCTCTGCGGTACGCCTTGCATTGCAAACCGGTCACAATACTTTCCAATGCGAGGCACAACACCCTGCAGATATTTTTTAATCAGGGACTCTGGGGAACGTTTGCCAGAGATCGAATCAACCTTTGGGTTATCTGAGGGGTGTTGATCGTATTAACGAGATAGACGGTTGTTCGTTCTAAGAGATTTGTAATATACCGTTTCCGTATATGTTTTTTATAAGGATTATTGACGAGTAGATGTGGATTGAAATAGTTATTTTCCTCAAAAAGATCGAGAGCTTCTTCGGGAAGCAATGAACGGGCCTCGTTTGCATCCTTTGGATCCCGTTTTAAGAGAATTATCATCTTCAATGTGGTCATTGGAAGAATCCTGCCTTTTCCAATCACCCACCGGAGATCTGCAACTGCTCTTCCTTCTTTATCAAAGTCTCCCTCAGGAACAAGCCCATCATATTCCTTCCAGACTGTCGCAAGATCCTTTCGTATGTAAAAATTTTTTTCCGACCCGTAGGCAAGGATATCCGGTCCGTATACACGTGAAAAGAACCAGTCATCAGATACAATGCGAGTATGCGGATCTTTTAAGAGTCCATAGGTCTGGGTAGTTTTACCTGCACCTGAATTCCCGATAATGCAAAGACCTTTTCCATCAATATCCAAGCAGGCTCCATGCACAGAGTAGATGTTATGTTCATCTTCTAATATATCCCCGGCGAGACTGAGGGCTATTGATTTTATCCAGCCATAATAATTGAAATTGATCAGGTACGCAGTCCTTGAATGGGGATCAAAAAAAACAGTATCTGGTTCGCAGGAGGGATCTTTAAACACAAAAAGCCTCCCGTGTGATCGGACATTCTGGGACATTGGGTAAAAATTCTCCTGCCAAGTTTCCTTTACGGTATGCTCATCTGAAAGGAGTTTGATACAACATCCATAAATTTCCGATTTCATCTCATAGAGTACCTTAGGGAGATAGAGTTCCATCAGGCGCTCGTTCTCATCAGTCGAGATTATGGTATTGATATACGTCATAGAGCATCCTTTTTTAACTGGGGTGTTATTCTCTTCATCATCATGGAAAGATCACACATTTTTACATTCTCACCGTTCCGCTTTGAGATTCAGTGATTCAGAATCTTATTTCATGAAACATTTTAATGTTCAATCATTTTTTTTATTATGTATGTGCTAAATACACCACAATCGTTATAGCCAAGTATTAAAAGTATGGTATCTTTTGGTTTTTTTATTGCGACAATCACAATATTGAGCGGAAATAATCGCAATATTTTCACGTAGTTGTTTTATTCCTTTTTTAACGTTATTTGAATAGCTCAAGTCATTCCCTGCTTTATTTTAAAAAATAAAATTAAAAAAAAAGACTTTGATAACAATTCTAATCGTATGATGTGCACTATTTTGACCGGTACAAATCATAGTAATCACGGGGAGCTTCGAGACTGATGTGATAACCATCAATATTCGCAGTACTTATGATCATATACATATCTGTATTAGAAACCTGAACAAGGCGATATGAAGTACCCTGGTTAAGGATCTCCTCTCCTTCAATAATGATGCCATTCGCCGTATAGCATAGGGCCATCCGGAATCTGCCGTACTGTGGATTTGTATTTGCAGTCACGGTGGTATTGATTACCCACAGTGGATAAGGTACAGAAAAATTCTGTGTCAGACCACCCTGCTTCCCATCTACAAATGCAAAGGGAACCCACTCTTGTTTGCGCGGAACAATATCTGTTGCACCGTATTTATCCATTTTTTCGGGAAGTTTAAAAACCGGGTACTTAAAAGGATTGTTCGTAAAAGTGAGCTGATATGGGGGTACATCAGTGACAACGGGTATAGGCGTTGGTTTGATAGAGATCGGGGTTGAGGTCGGAGGTTTGGATACCATAGTCTGAACCGGAAATGGGATTGGAGTTGGGGAAGGAGTGGGCTTCTCGACAGCGCCCTTGATTGTGGTGAGATACTGGGGGTTTGCAAGTACAGCTATTACCAGCACGATGACAAGACCGATTGCAAGAGTGATTATATCGCCTTTTTCCACACAAAGTAATGAGTGATGCTCTATAAAAATTATGGCGATGTTTAATGGACAAGAAAAATCACCGGTAAAAAATCCAGCTCTATTACACAGCAGTTTCCGACATACGTGAGTATGCTACAAAAAACCACAGATATGTTTTATGCATTCGGCGAATAACTGATGTACATGGAGCTGCCAGGGATTCAGACGTGGATTGTCTTTTACCTAATCTCGTTTGTTGTTCTTTTATGGGCAGCGTTTCTCTCTGCGCAGGGTATCATGCTCTGGGTTAGCCTGATGCTTGTCATTGTGATTGTAGGTGTAAATTTTTATGTGGTGTTTACCCAGCTCAAGATTCAGGCATCCCGCAGGCAGATGCAGCGCGACCTGACCAAAGATTTTGTCCGTGGCGAAAAACAAGTAGCTGATGATCGGCCAAAACATTAGGCAGTCTTTTGGATCACTGCAGGTTCCTTTTTAACAAAAATTTTCTGTGCAGTATTTTTTGCAACAAAAAGCCCATCAACTGCGCGTCCGAGATATTCTGTCTTGCCCATGATATAATATCCGTCAGCCACTAGTGCACTATGGAACGTGCGTGCGAGATCATCCTTCTGTTTTTCGTTAAAATAAATTGTAACATTACGACAGGTGATGAGATCCAAGTATCTTGATACAGGAATGCCAGCCATCAGATCGTTGGGGCTGAACCGGATCAACTCTTTTAAATGTGGTTTTGCCTGAAAATCACCATTCGGAAGCTTGTTGAAATGCCGGTTGATCTGGGTTTCCGTGAGCTTGACCATGGCTTTTGGAGAAAAGATCCCCTCTTTGGCTTTACCCAGAACTACCTGATCGATATCTGTGGCGAGGATCTGTGCGGATAAATCCTTGTGGAGTGCCATCATTTCGTGGAGGATCATGGCAAGCGAATAGGGTTCCTCGCCGGTAGAACAACCCGCGCTCCAGATGCGGAGGCGTTTTCGCTGCTTGAAAAGGTCAGGCAGGACTTCCTTTCTGATAGCATCATAGACTTCTGCATCGCGGAAAAATTCAGTTACGTTAATAGTAAGCGCATTTCTCAGCAGTTCGAGTTCCGGGGCATTTGACTTGAGATACCTGAGATATGCTCCGTAGTCTGCCGAATTAGTGGAGCGCATCCTTGATAAGAGGCGGCGCTTGATGTAATCCTCTTTGTAACTCGAGCACTGGATCTTTAACGTCTGTTCAATAAATCGTTTCAGGGTGTCGAAATCGTCCATGTCGGCCTCATATTACTCATCATCAACAAGGATTTGACTGATATTAAAAGTTGGGGGCGTTATTCTCCGACCATTCCCTTAAATATTTTTTCCATATCAATCCAGATGAGCAGTCCTTTGCTCTTCTTCTCGTGATCTTCGCTCTTTAATTTGATAATCCCTTTCACAAAGCCCGACATGGTTGCTGATGCATTTTCAGGTAATATTTCAATATCTGCCAGGGGTACCTGAAAGACACTACTTACGTTATCGACAATTATCCCAACATTGTTTTTCTTGGCGGCACCCGGAACAAAGACGATAATTTTCTGGTCCTTTCTAATATCAGGATCATTTACATCGAGAAGCCTGTTTAGATTGATGATGTAGGTGATTTCCCCACGCAGGTTAAGCACGCCCGATATAAATTCCGGTGCACGAGGAATGGGCGTTATAGGCATCATCACCACAATCTCACGGACAAGCTGGATATCAAGTGCATACCGTTTGCCACCAAGCGTGAATTCTACTACTTCAATCAATTCTTCAACAGCGGCTTCACGTGTCGCCTGAGGGGAGTGTTCAGCTTCTGCCATACGTTACCTCACGGATTAATTCCTGTGTGTCTGCTGTTTTCTCAGTCATATTTTTAACCATTGATTATGCACCCCGGATCATTTCTTCGGGAACCGTAATTTCAAAACGTGCTCCGCTACCAGCCGTACCCGTCTCCTTTATTGTAAGCCCGGTGATGGCAAGCACTTCTCGTGAGAAGAAGAGCCCATAGTTGATTCTACCACCCCGACTGTGTTCGAAGATGAGTTCTTTTTCTTCTTTTGAGATTCCCTTCCCATTATCTTCATAGATGAGCACGAGAGACTTACCTTTCTTTTTAATAGAGACGTTGATCTCGGTGACTTTCCCCCCATGCTGAACGGTATTTTCCATCAGATTGTAAAAGACCTTTTCAATAAGATCGTCAGCGAAAATTTCAGTCTTGTTGATTGCAACCGATAGCGTAATATGCCCAAGATTTACGTCATCTGCTGCTGCCTGAATACTTGTTCCGATATCCTTCCATTGCGGGGGGCGGATGCCGATATTCTGGTAATCGCGGGTAAAGGTGATCTGGCGCTGGATGGTGTTTGTTATCTCTTTTTCTTTATCGAGAAGTTCTAAGAGTTTGGTATCTTTCGTCAGGCGCTTTGCGATATCAAAATAAGAGAGGAGTTTAGTTATGCCGTTTAAGATATCATGACGCGTAATGCTGTTGAGCAGTATTATCTGTTTGTTTGCTCTGCGCAGCGTATCTTCCGCACGTTTCTGCTCATGAATATCGGTGATCATACCCTGGTACCCTGCTGGTGCACCCGCATGTTCAACCGTTTTACCTGAAGCATGAACCCACCGTAGCACCCCGTCTTTTGCAACGAGACGGAATTCAAATGGGTTTGTTTCTCCACTCTTACTTTTTTCAAGCCCTTTGGTGAAGGAAACCAGATCGTCGCTGTGCACATAGTCAGCAAATGGATGACCGAGCAAGTCTGCAGGTGAAAAACCACTGATGGGACTGATGGCCGGAGAAATATAGGTAATTATACCATGATCATTAATCGTGAAGATTACTTCCGTTATATTGTTTACCAGCGCCCGGTACTTCTCTTCAGATTCCAAAAGGGCTTTTTCGATCTTTTTATACTCGCGAATCTGCCGTTCCAGTTCCACATTTGTTTCATGAAGAAGTTCAGTACGTTCCTTGACTTTTCCTTCAAGATTTTGTTGATAGGCCTTGATACCCGTAATGTCGATGAAAATCGCGCCAATGCCCTTACCCCCCTGGTCAAAGACAAGTGGGAGGACTTTTATCCGGAACGAATGCACTTTTCCATGGATCTCCATCTCCTCTTCGAAGATCTTCTCATCTCCATCAAGCGCCCCTTTCAGAGTCAATAAGTGATCTTTGGAAAAATACTGGGCAAGCGGTGAGTGAGTAAGCTGCACACCCATGAGCTGGTCGCGATCTAACTGGAAATAGGTAAGAAGAGCATCGTTTACCTGCTGGATAAAAAGATCTGCATCGAGTATCAGTATCAGATCGGTCCAGACACTGAGCATCTGGGAGAGTGGTACCCGTTGGGAGATTGAGAAAAGCTTGGCAGGGCCTAGCGTGCGCATCTCTGCCTGCCCAGAAACAACAAGAAGGTTGAGATATTTTGCCGCTGTTCCCCGATTCATAGAAAGTTTCTGGGAGACATCTTCAATTGTCATTCCCTTGGGATTGCGCTCAAGCTCCTCGCGTATGCGCAGGATTTCGTTATCTTTTACCATGCTTTCTCCATGCTCTCACCTTATGAATCCGCACCAGCTCTGGTTTGCGGTGATTGGTAATAATTATCATATTCGTTCATCTATTTTAATCATTGCTTATCATCATCATAACACATTACATTTATATACCATGCTTAACAAAAGATTGTTTCGCCCACATTCTACCCAGAGTTCCGGGTATGGTTAAGAACACGCCCACGCGATACGGCGGGGGGTGTTTCCACACAATGGGAGATGCAAGGTACATCAGAACTCTGCATCTTAATTCAATAAGACAGAGAATGAGGGAAATCCGGAAAGCGAAAGAGGAAAAAAGAGGTTGTAGAAAATGAGTTTCATCGACAATATGAAAACCGGGATCATGGTCGATGATGTCCTGCCTATATCCACCTTCAATCTAAGTGATATCGACAAGGCATCGGAGAAGGGATATCACTGACGTAAGATTAGGAAAAACAGGAGAACCATAAGCATGACCATAACAGCAACAGAAGGAACATTGGAAACTCCCATCCAGCCAGTCCAGCAAAACGGGCCCAGTTACGGCAAATCGGTTACACAGCAGGCGGGTCCGACAGAGAAAGCCATCCATGTGGTGGAATTCCTGTTAGGAAAGGAGCATTATGCTGTCGACTTATCCGATATCCGAGAAGTAGTTGAATATACTGCCATAACCCCGCTTCCCAATGCCCCTGCGGCTGTTCAGGGTATAATCGATTTACGGGGAGAGATCACTACCATTCTTGACCTGCGACAGCGTTTGAACATCGCTGTGCAGGAAAATAATGTAAAAGAAACGTCCCGTATCATGGTTCTTGATGAAAAGATCACCCGGGTCAAAACCGGTGTCCTTGTCGACGATGTTCTCTCAGTATCCATGTTTGAACATGGCGATATTGAAATCAACAAGGATGGTGGCAACTGGGGTGATCCCGCAATTCTTGGTACAATCCGAAGAAAGACAAAAGAGCAGGAACGGGAAAAAACCGATCTCATCATCTGGATTGACATCCGTCAACTCACCCAAAGCCTAGAAAAAAACGCGAAAACACCGTAGATACAATAACAAATTCATTTTTTACTGCTGATACACGAGAAAAACCTGAATGCACGAAAAAAGGAATATCATGCAAGAATATGCAAAAACGTATCCCGGGAATATGAGGATGGACCTCGGAAGCACTTTTATGGATAGCGTTACGCAAAAAAATGCTCCATTGCACGGGAGCAAGGAATCTCGACCATGAATAAAATACCCGTACTCCTTATCGATGACGATAAGGATTTTTTAACCATTGGAAAAGAGTTTCTCGAAGATGACAGGAGCATTGTTGTGGAAACTGCTCTTTCTGCCGAAGACGCACTGAAACGTATCACCGTGCCGCATTTCGATGTAATCATCTGTGATTACCGGATGCCACCGGGCATGGACAGCAGTGGTTTACTAAAAGCCATGAAAAATAAAAATATTGATATTCCGGTTATCGTGTTCTCAGGATTTCCACGTGAAGAACATGCAGTAGAAGCCATAAAAAATGGTGCCGCCTTCTATTGTCAGAAATCCCCCCAGCCCGAAGTGCAGTATACGGAGATGAAGAATATGATTCATCACCTCTCGTCGCTCGGGCACGCACAGCGGGCACTTGCAGAAGTACAAAAAGAATTTGAGTCATTTTCCTATTCAGTTTCCCATGATCTCAGGGCCCCTCTACGAATCATAGATGGCTATTGCAAGATTCTCTCCGATAAGTATAGTGCAAATCTACCGGAAGATGCACAGCAGCATATCAGCCGCCTCCGTATTTCTACCGCAAGGATGGATGCGTATTTTGAAGACCTGCTCCAGCTCTCCCGGGCAGGACGGACTCCAATAAAAAATGAGCCTGTGAACTTATCATTAATTGCAGTATCCACGCTTATGAGTCTCCCCCACCCCCAACAGGGCCCCCAGTTTACGCAGGAGATTGAAAAAGATGTTATCGTACAGGGTGATCGGGCACTTATGGAGCGGGCGATGCAGCAGCTCCTTGATAATTCCTGCAAATACGCAAAGAACCGGCAGCAGATTCACATTGCTTTTGGAAAAATGAACATTGACGGCAGACCTGTGTATTTCATCCGGGACAATGGCGAGGGGTTCGATGCAGTAAATGCAAAGGATCTGTTTATGCCATTCAAGCGATTCCACCCTGAGTCGCAGTTTCCTGGAACCGGTATCGGGCTTGCAATTGTCCAGAAAATCATTAACCGACATGAAGGTAGTATGTGGCTCAATAGCACCATCAATGGAGGGACAACCGTTTTTTTCACGCTTGGTGATGGGGGTCTCGGACCTCCACGGAGACCGCAATGACAAGTACCGTTTCACGGCATACAATTGCCATGTTCAGGATCAACAATGAAAATTACACGATTGAACTAAAAAATGAGGAGGAACAATGAAAGACGAAATCAGAGTTTTATTGGTCGAAGACTCGCAGGATGATGCAGTCTTTGTAATAAACGAACTTGAAAAGGGCGGCCTTAAAATCCAGCATAAAAGAGTGGATACCGCCCGCGAAATGAGAGATGCATTGACTAATGACATATGGGATGTTATCCTGTGCGATTATTCAATTCCCGGGTTTGGGGCAATACCGGCCCTTGCGCTTTTAAAAGAAATAAAGTGCGACATACCGGTTATCATTATCTCCGGAGTTATAGGCGAAGATACAGCTGTAGAGACAATGCTTGCAGGCGCTCATGATTTCATTGTCAAAGGTAAGTATGCCCGTCTTGTCCCTGCAGTCAAGCGGGAGATTGAGGAATATGTCCAGCGCAAGGCCCGGGAGGTTGAGGTTGCGAAACAGAAAGCTGAGGCCGCAAAACAGCGCCAGCTCTCCTTTACAATGATCATGCAAAATCCTCAGCCGCTTCTCATCGTAGACACAAAATTCAATATCAAACTGGCAAACGAGGCGTTCCTTACCTTAAGCGGATTTTCTGAAGAACATCTTCAGAAAATGAGTATACGGGATTTTAAAATTTTAAACAAGAGCGGGCACAATCTCAAGGAAGCAATTGAGACAAAGAAAGGAGTAACCGGACAAGTCACGGTTCAATTTCCCGCAGCCATTCACAATCTGGAACAGCACACAATCCCCTTGCTCGACAAAGAAGGGGGGATTGTCAGTATTATGGCAGTGTACAATGATCTCACCGAAAAACTCGCTGAGGAAGCCAAACGCGAAGAACTGGCCAATTATATCACTGCCTATCTCTCCTCCATGGCAGATAACTTAACAAAACTCTCCAAAGGAAATCTTGACTTCAACTTAGAGATCTCCCCCGCATCCAAAACAACTGAAGAGGCGCGACAATGGTTCCTTGGCATAAACAAAAACCTTGCCGAAGTAAAAGATGCACTTTCGTTACTTGTTTCCGATGCCGACAAACTCTCAAAAGCAGCAGTTGAAGGAAAACTTCAAACACGTGCTGATGCAGGTAAACACCAAGGCGACTTCAAAAAAGTAGTAGAAGGTGTCAACCAAACGCTCGATTCGGTCATTGCACCGGTCAACGAGGCGCTACGAATCTCGTTAGAATATGCAAACTGCAACTTTGCCGCACGAGTGGATGAAAACTTAAAAGTATCCGGGGATTTCCAAAAGTTCAAAAATGCATTGAACAACATCGGCATTGAAGTGTCAAAGGCTGTTGTACTAATCAACCGCCAAGTGGCTGAGCTTGGCGATGCAGCCCAGGCAGCAGATGGCGGGGTGAATGATATATCGACGGGTGCGGCCCAGATTGCAAAGAATACCGGGCAGGTCAGCCAAAATGCTGAGAAGAGCGATCTCGGGATAGAGCAGGTTTTAAAAGCAATGTCTGACCTCTCGTCAACCGTTGAAGAAGTGGCCTCATCCATGGAGTCGGTTGCCGGCATGGCGAAGAACACGGATATGCTCAGCGCTGACGGGGTCAAACTCGCCAACAAGGCAAACCAGAGCATGGGTAGGATCAACGAGTCAACAAAGATTGTCGACACCAACATCTTAGAGATTAACAACAAGATGAAAGAGATCGGCAATATCGTTAAGCTCATCCGCGATATCGCTAACCAGACCAACCTTCTTGCTCTCAACGCAGCTATCGAGGCTGCACGAGCTGGCGATGCCGGACGCGGGTTCGCTGTTGTTGCAGCTGAAGTCAAATCTCTTGCACAGGAATCCCGTGGTTCTGCAGAGAACATAGCCACTATGATAGAGGATCTCCAGAAGCGGAGTAAGAAATCAGCAGAAGCAGTAGTGCAGGCAACAGAGCAAGTGACACAAGGTAGCAGGGATGTTGAAGATACCCTGACCGTGTTTAACAAGATCGTAGAATCCGTTGCAAAGATCTCCCAGAGCAGTTCGGATGTGGCGGCGGCAACAGAAGAACAGGCCGCCAGTGTTGAAGAGATCACAGCAAGCGTCCATGAAGTTAGCAGCCTTATCCAGGGTACGACAAAAGAAGCCGGTGATGCAGCAGCGGCAACTGAAGAAGCATCCGCAGCACTCGATGAGATCACAAAAGTCGTTGGAAAAGTAAATACCATCGTTGCAAACGTGAGCTCAGAGATGGCAAAGTTCCGAATATAAAAACAGAAAATTCAGACAAAACATACAAAAAAAGTGACTACCATGAATCGACATGAATCCGAAAGAAAAAGCAGAGTTAATCTAG
Organism: Methanoregula sp.; assembly: GCA_041645055.1. Classification (GTDB taxonomy): domain Archaea; phylum Halobacteriota; class Methanomicrobia; order Methanomicrobiales; family Methanospirillaceae; genus Methanoregula. Next base: position 10,663 of record JBAZQT010000084.1, read on the forward strand.
CTGATATCAGTAACGACTATGGAATCATTCACATCTGTCTGAACAAGCAATGGAGAAGAATATCATGATCGAAAAGTTATCAGATAAGTTCAATGGCTTGAAGATTGGAACAAAAATCCTGATCATCTGCCTTATCCTTGTCATAGTCCCAACCCTCGTGTTGGGAATCGTGGCATA
>JBAZQT010000008.1:0-56635 GCA_041645055.1 Methanoregula sp.
GGAAATCTCTACAACTTTCGACAATATTATCGCCTCATTTTATGTTGAGTTGTTCGTATAGCAGTACAAAATTGCTGTATACATCTCTCATCTCGAGATAAGTGACCGTACAAAGTACGTTCAACTGTATTTTGCACGAGCGCTCTAATAACCTTTATTATCCGTTCGTGTGCCGATAAAAAAACAAAAATAAATTTAAAAACTGTTTTATTTTGAAAAAAAACATTTCTTTAAGATTTTTTTGGAATACTGATTAACAATTCATCAAAGTAATTGTTATCAATTTAATATCATTTATTCATCGGCATTTCTATTTTCACCATTCATTTCATCGACCAGTTCGGCAATGGTTGCCGTCCGTTCAGCATAGGCATCGTGCTGGTGAATGCTTTCCTCATTGGTCTGCTTGATAGTGACGACGGAATCACCCGAGAGATACTCAAACTCTGCAAGGACTTTCTTTGCCATCTGTCGGACACAGTCTTCAACAAACCGTGGATTTTTGTGCGCGGCAAGCACAACGTGGCCTTCGTCGCCTCGTTTCAGGAGTTCATATATGCCGCTGCTCATCGAGTCTTTGAGAATACCTATGATCTTTTCAAGATCCACATTCTGGTCATCGTCCGTTTCTATACAGAGAAATCCTTTTCCACGCTGGTTGTGGGTTGCCATAGGAACTTCAGTAAAGAACGCATCAATGCTGTGTTTGTCAACGTTGAGGCCCTGCAAAACCCGCATTGCCCGTTCCTTCATGATGTTCTGGGCGCAGGGGCATGCAGTCATGCCGGTAACTTCTGCACCGATGCTTTTTCTTACGATGGGATCTCTGAATGTTCGACGGGCGATTGCCCGTGCGTGAACTTTGACTACTTCATGGCAGACGGTATGGCTGACTGGCGTCTCACGCTTTACCATGAACTCGCTGCGCATGAAGACTTCTGTCCTGTCCGCATATTCGTGACGATCGAGCAGTTTTCTCGCAACTACACTGCAGAGTTTTTCTATCATGTTCACATCGCCATCGATCGCCTGCTGGAGCACCTCATCGATCACTTCAAAATTCCGTGACAGGTTTGCCCCCTTAAGGGTGCCGGGCAAATCGACATAAACATCAAAAGTGGAAATAAAAATTACCGGGCGTTTCTCGTGCCGGTGCACTTCGACAAGTTTTTTTACGTTTTTCACGCCGACGCGGGTGAGGTTGATCCGGACATCCGGGAAAGATGCCTGTACATCCGGCAGTTCCCTGTTGAAAGTTCTATCTGAATTCTGGTCTGTGAGTGTAGGTATGGTCATAGCTGCTTATCGCTCTTCCAAGTGTGCTTCTTTAGTTTTTTTATATAATATTTATGTGCTTTGTTGCTGATATCAAAGGGAACAATCATGATGGAAAAATACTATGAGGCAGATGCAGATATCGGCGTGCTGAAAGGCAAGCGCATCGCTGTTATCGGTTATGGATCACAGGGACGCGGACAATCACTGAATCTAAAAGACAGTGGACTTGATGTTGTGATCGGTCTGCGCAAAGGTAAGAGCTGGGATGCTGCAAGCAAAGACGGTATGAAAGTAATGACGGTTGCGGAGGCCGTCAAGAAAGCAGATATCATCCAGATCCTCTTGCCCGATGAGCATCAGGGTGCGGTGTTCCGTACAGAGATCCTGCCACATTTAACTGCGAACAAATGCCTGATGTTCTCGCACGGGTTCAACATTCACTACGGTCAGATTGTCCCCCCCGCCACAGTTGATGTGATCATGGTCGCGCCAAAAGGCCCGGGTTTCATGGTTCGCCGCCAGTACGAAGAAGGCAAAGGCGTACCTGCACTTATTGCAATCCATCAGGATCACTCGGGCAATGCGCACAAGATCGCGCTTGCCTATGCAAAAGGAATCGGAGCAACCCGTGCGGTTGTGTTAGAGACTTCGTTCCGGGAAGAGACCGAGACCGATCTGTTCGGTGAGCAGGCTGTTCTTTGCGGGGGTATGACATCCCTTATCAAAGCAGGATTTGAGACTCTTGTTGATGCGGGTTATGCACCTGAGATGGCATATCTCGAAGTGCTTCACGAGACAAAACTCATCGTTGACCTGATCTATGAGGGCGGGCTCACGAACATGCGCAAGTACATCAGCAACACTGCGCAGTATGGCGATCTCACAAGGGGCCCCCGCGTCATCGGGGAGGAAAGTTACATCGCAATGGAAGAGATCCTTGAAGAGATCCAGAACGGCACGTTTGCGCGGGAGTGGATGCTTGAGAACATGGTAAACCGACCGGTCTTTAATGCACTCACCGCAGCAGATGAGGATCATCTCATTGAGGAAGTCGGAAGGGAAGTCCGCGGTATGATGCCCCAGTTCCAGAAGAACGAGGGGAAGAAACCCGTAAAACCAGCAGCGAAAAAAGCGGTAAAAGCACCCGCCAAAAAGAAATAATTCCCTCTTTTTTCTGATATCTTTTTTGCATACGACTGCTTACACATGTGTAGATGAAGATCTGCATCATTTATCACAGCGAGACCGGCAACACCCGCCATGTTGCCCAGCACCTGTCGTCAGAATTCGACTCAAAACTTGTGGAAATCAATGATGTTGCACCCCACATACAACTCACGAAGTTCCTTGTCTGGTGCAAGATGGCACGCGGTGAAGAACTGACAAAGATTGAGCCTGAATTCATCGATGTATCTGAATACGATCTAATCGTATTCGGTTCTCCTGTCTGGGCGTTCAAGCCAACTCCTGCTATCCACACAGCGATTGTAAATCTGAAAGGATGTATGGGAAAACCCGCGGTTGCATTTTCCACGCATGGCGGCAGACCCGGTCAGACAGATGAAATATTTAAAAAATGGATCGAAGCACGAGGGATGGTATTAGCTGCTGTGACTAACATTAACGACAAAGATATAGAGAATGTAAAAAAGAACAAAGATTTGGCCGCGCTGGTATCATCATCCATAAAAATATAATTTTTATAGACTCAAAAATAAGAACCGATCTTTTTTTGTCTGTTATATGGATCCGCCGCTGGTGAGTGGGGGATCTGTATTTTAAAAAATTACGAAAGAATCTGCGCATCTCCGTTCATGGAAAAAACCAGGGCACTTGTCGGGAAGCGTATCTTTTTTTGAGAAAGTCTTTTGGATGCAGGGCGCCTTTATATTATACAACTATGACGGACTCTTATGAAAATCTCCTCAAACAGGCCTATTCCAATATAACGGAAAAGTCCGAATCTTCGGAACGTTTTGTAGTTCCTGAGGCCAAAGCGTACGTGGAGGGCAAGACAACGGTCCTTGAAAATTTCACCGATATTGTCAGCAAGGTCCGCCGCGAACCGGATCACCTGATGAAGTTCCTCTTAGGAGAACTGGGGACGTCGGGAAAAATTGACGGTAACCGTGCGATCTTTAACGGGAAGTTCGAGATCTCGCTCATCAAGATGATCATCAAGAGTTACGTAGAAGATTACGTTATCTGCTCCGAGTGCGGCAAACCTGACACCCGTCTTGTCAAGGATGATCGCGTCATGCTGCTCCGATGCGATGCCTGTGGTAGTCACCGTCCGGTGAGAAAGAGAAAGGCCCGCACCGAACCTGTATCAGAAAATCTTGAGGAGGGACAGATCATGGATGTTGAGATCCAGTCGATATCCAAGCGGGGCGACGGGGTTGTAAAGATGGGCCGTTATATTATGTATGTGGCAAATTCCAAGCCCGGCATGAAAGTGAAGATAAGAATCTCCCGTATCTCTGGATCGATTGTATTTACCGAGCGGGCTGAAGAATAATTTTTAGCTCCTGTTTTTCTGGAGCACGATTAATTCCGCAAATTCCTTTTTTGTGCCAGATGTGCAGTAGTGTCAGGTTGACCTTCGAACACGGTTGATGAAAACAGTCGTGAGTTAATACACCGATGTTGTTTGTATAGACATCCCCACGGGGATTGTCATACAATGAGATGGTGTAATTTCATACAAAAAAATATTGAAGATTTAAATTACTTCTTTTTCAAGCCCTTGATGAGCTCATTGCAGTTACCGGATATCCGCTTGCAAGCCTTCTTGATAATGGGGAGGGGATTTTTCTTTCCTTTGGTAGTGACGAAGAGTTCCGGGTCAGAGAACTGGAATTCAATCACATAGCGGGCGACATCAATATCGGAATCAGTTAATAATTCCTCGACAAGGGCGTTCATGAACGTGTGACCCTGCCCCTGGATGACGAGCCGCACCTTGTCCTTCTCGAGCTCGAGCATTTTTACAATCATGCACCTATGGTTGGGCACCTGAAAATCATTAAGGTATGGGTGATCAAAAATCCAGCATTGCTGCAATAAAGAGACCGTATGAAATAAAAAAAGTGGAGATGAGGCGGGGATAATCAGGGGAATTCAAATATCTCTCCGTCTCTTCCCGTGTGGGGAAGATCCCACGGGAGTACGTGGCTCATATGCACGCATCGGAAATCTTTAGGTTCGAGGCGCTCGGCAAGTGAACAGGCTTCAAGATAATTCATATGTTTACCAACCGAGATATTCGATGGCATAAGAGTATCCAGAAGAAGGAGATCGAGGTCTTTTAAGAGATCAAGGCTCTGTTTTGGAATATTGATGTTCGTATCTGAAGTAAATGCCACCCGTGACTGGTCGGTTTCAAAGAGTATGCCACAGGTATATGCGGTGGGATGTCTGACCAGGAACAATGTGGCAGTAATCCCAAAGATCTCGAACGGTTCGTACGGTTGGATTGCGACTTTGTCAAACGTGAGAAACCTGAATGTTTCTGCACAGTAGTTCAGGACTGGGGGTGCGGCAAAGGCCGGGGGGATATTCTGGACACGATAGAACTCGCCAAACCCGATGAAGTGATCGTAGTGGCCATGTGTCCAGATCACAGCATCGATATGCGGCGAGCCGTTTAAGAGAAGCTGCTGGCGTAGATCGGGAGATGAATCGATCAGGAGGTTTCGGTCATTATTCTGGACCAGCAGTGACGTGCGCAACCGCATCCTGCCGGTTGCTTTGGCATGGGTGCACTGGGGACAGTCGCAGCCAACCTTTGGTGTACCAATTGCGTCGCCGGTTCCCAGTAGCGTGATCTTCATATTACAACCAGTTCAGGTGCCGGATGGCGTCGCGGTTCTTTACCATATGAATGCCTTTCTTTATATCTTCACGAGAAAGAGACTGGCGGTTGTCCATGAGGGCGGAAAGGACTGCTTCTTTGATCATCATACGAAGATCAGAACCGGAAAAACCTTCCGTTTTGGATGCGAGCAGCTGGTAATCAATAGCGCAGCCGAGAGAAGCAGTTACCTTTTGCAGAATATTTTTCCGCATGTCCTCATCCGGTAAGGAGAACTCTACTACTTCGTCAAAACGTCGCCATGCCGCTTCATCAAGCAGCTGCGGATGGTTGGTAGCACCGATCAGGATCACACCGTTTTTAACCAGATTTATTCGGTCGATATTTTTTAACAGGGAATTGACTGCACGCTTCATGGCCCCGTGATCATCGGCCACCCGGCTCTTTGCCACAAAATCGAATTCATCAATGAAAAGGATGGAGGGTGAGAGTTTTTTTGCCAGTTCGAAGATACGGTCGATGTTTTTCGATGTCTCTCCAAGATATTGTGAAGTAATCATAGAGAGGCGGACTTCCAGCACCGGCATATGCATGGTATTGGACATGGCAAGGGCAATCGAGGTTTTTCCCGTACCGGGCGGACCAACAAAGAGGAGTTTACCCACTTCGTGGATGCGGTGACGGCGCAGATACTCGCGGTGTTTAAGAGCGTTTTGGATCTTTGAGATGACTGCAAGTTGCGAGGGTGAGCAGACAAGATCATCCATCCTCTGCTCAATTTCCTCAGGTGCGCTGATCATTACAAGATCCAGTGCACCGCGGAGCTTCTCATCTTCTCCGATCATCTTCGAGAGGCGTGCATCGAGATGTGCCTTTGTGTCTTCATAGGGTGGGTTTGCTGCACGGACGGTTTGATAGACTACTCCTGAGGAATCCAGTTTTTCAAAATAAAACGCAAGGGTTGGATTTTTTTCAACAAACGACTTTCCGCCTTGTTTGAGGAACCACTGCGCCGCAGATTCGAGCGCGGTGATGCGGAGGCGCTGGCCGAAATCCTCGTATGCAACAAAGGGGTTTGCCGACATCTTCAGGTGAGCGTCCACTATGGATAGTGTGCGTTTGATTACGCCGTCGCTCACGTAGACCGGCCGCTTGACATCAGCGGCGCTGGTGATGCTAAAAATATCGCGGCATGCGGGCGTCAGGTCATTGATATCGAGCTGGGGGTTCTGGTTGAAAATTTCAGCGGTCAGAACGACATCCATTATGCGCAGGGCTTCAGAATCTCCAGACATGGGTGTAACCCTAATTATTCTTTTCCGGATTGAATAAGACTATCTCATCGTGTTGTGACGACGCAACCATCAGCAGTCACAATGACTGTATGCTCGTGTTGGGACACGAGTGAACCTGGGATATCAGCAAGGACCGGGTATACATGGAGTGTTTGCGATCTGACCAGTGTGTGGAGTGCGATATCCTGTTTCCGTTCCTTAAGCCAGCGGCGGGAAAATGGGAGTCCTTGGCGATCTTTCACGGTTTCAAGGATGGCACGCGCTGCCGGAATTCGCACGGGTTTATGTGAGATCTGGGAGTAGATCTCCATCCGTGATTTTTCCCCGACGTGACCACTTCCTGTAGTGGCGAAAGGCTCGATCGCAAAGACCATCCCTTCTTCGAGTACGATACCCCCGTTGATACCAATATTGGGAATTGTGGGTGCGCGGTGAAGAACATACCGGTCAAGTCCATGCCCCGTCAGATTTGCGATAGGGCGGTAGCCACGGCTCTCGATCTCGTGCTGGACTGCTGCGCCGAGTTCACCTGCGGTCGCACCCGGATGGACCTTTCTTATTGCTGCTTCGAGTGCCTGTTCTGATGCAGCAAGGAGCAGGGAATTACTGCCCAGATCAACGGTAGTTGCCGTATCTGCGATATATCCGTCAATGTGAACCCCAAGATCAAGTTTTGCCACATCTCCCTTCTCAAATACCCGTGTGTCAACGGGGGATGCGGTATCATGGGCAGCATCCTCATTTATGGAGAGGTTGAGAGGAAACGCGAGTGAAACACCCTCCTCTCTGACCCGCGATTCGATGCTTTCTACGAGGTCGAAATATGATTCTCCGATCCTGATGCCCAGTGCGCCTTCTCGAAGAATTCTTGAAGCAATGGCACCGGCTTCACGGTACTTTTCAAAGATTTCGTCATTCATACAATGAGATCCTCCGGAAATTTCGTGAAATTGCGGAATCCTTTTGTGGTGACTTCTCCGATATCTTCGAGGCGCACGCCCCCTATCCCCGGGTAATAGAGTCCCGGCTCTATCGTAATCACACTGCCCGCTTTGAGTTCTTTTCCTGCCGGGCCTACGGTTGGCAGTTCATGTACATGAAGGCCAACCCCGTGACCGAGGTTATGGACAAATCCCCGGGTGTCACTCTCATACCCGCGCTCTTTGAAATAGTCAACAACGGATTGGTAAACAACCGCACCGGATACACCTGCTTTTGCTTGTGAGATGCCCAGTTGTTTTGCTTCACGCAAAGCAGTGTACATATCGCGGATTTCTGGGGATGGTTCACCTTTTACCACCGTGCGCGTCATATCTGCGTAATATCCTGTTTTCTCTTCACAGGGGAACAGGTCGATTACGATAGGTTCGTCAGCTTTAAGGGGACCTGTACCGGTCATGTGAGGCACTGCGGTATCTTCCCCACATGAGACTATGGTGTCCACTGCGGTGCACCCGTGTTCGAGGAGCAGGGAGTGCATGGAGAATTTGATCATTTCTGATGTCAGCGGTTTTCCATCAGAATGCAGTATGCCTTTTTTTATCGTTGATCGTCGTATCAGCGATACTGCCACACCCATTGCCGTCTCTGTTATTTTCTGGACGTGCTTCATCGCTTTTATTTCGTCCCTGTTCTTGGTTTCCCGTATTGAAGCGACGGTTCCGCTGTCTACTATAACCGTGCAAAATTCACCAAGAGCCTGTGCCAGCGCGACCGGGAAATTGGGGGGGACCAGCACTTTTTTTCCTACCTGCCCGGCAATCATCTTTGCAGTCGCCTTCCAGGGATCTTTTTCGGTTTTCAAGATATCAGGCAACCCTGCCTGTGTTCGGGTTATAATGGATGCCGTTGACTCCCGAGACGCGCGCCCGGTCTCCATCTGGGAGACAATGATCACACCCTCTGTGTTCACTTTTTTAAAAAAGACAAACGGGTCACTGGTCACAAATTGTGTAAGGTAGCGCATATCTGCATCGCGTGAGGATGCGTACATCACAAATGCATCGGCACCGCTTTTTCTGACTGCACTGGATAAGAGGTCCATCTGGGTTGATATATGCAGTGAAACGTCAAGTACTTTTATTCCGGAGTCAACATTCCAGTGATGGAAGAGGATGCCAAAGCCCGGTTCAGGTGGAAATTTTACGGGCTCACCGTTGAGCTCAATATCATCGTGATGCTCGTAGCCCTGTCAATTATCATCTTTTTCATAATCCACTCTCAGTACACCCTGCCTGCGATTATTGTAATGCTCATACTTGCACTGGTTCTTTCCCTTGACTTTGTAAAGAGATACAAGGAAACGAAAACCTGGCTCTATGCACAGCCGGAGAAGAGTAAAGAAGGGGATGACTCCAAACAGAAAGAGTAGACTGAATAGTCTGATGTAGTAGAGATTTATAGGGGAATTATGCTCAGGAAGATGAAGGATGAGATCGAACTGCTGAGCCGCCATATTGAGGTGGCAAAAGCCGTAGCAGATCACGAGCCGATCGGCATCATGAAGCTTGCCGAGATGCTTGACCTTCCTTCACATAGGATTCGCTACTCCCTGCATGTACTGGAACAATTCGGGTACATCCGCGCATCCCCGGAAGGTGCAGTTGCCACATCGCGGACTGTTGAATTATTCGAGCATCTCAATGGGGATCTGGATGACCTGATACGGTTGCTTGCGGAGATGAAGCGCCCATAATCCGGTTTGATCCTTAATTTTTTTCACTTTCAACTTCGTTGACCTCATAGTTACCTTTAAAAGTCCTCGAAAAGAATCTAATAAGGCGCATCAGTGTGCCTCCCTAACTCAGTTGGTAGAGTGTCGGACTGTTAATCCGAATGTCACAGGTTCGAGCCCTGTGGGGGGCGTTTTTGGGCCCGTAGCTCAGTCCGGTTAGAGCGCCCGGCTCATAACCGGGCGGTCATGGGTTCGAATCCCTTCGGGCCCACTGTTTTTTGAGATTTTACTCCCCAGAAAATGTGGTTTTTTACCGAGAACCGATTGAAAAAGTTTCTATTACAAAGAAGCACAAAGGGAGCATAATGAAATGCCCCGTCTGCCAGATGGACTGTGTCAGATCAGCAAAAGATATCCTTGTCACACTCCCGTTCCTGTTCAAACCCTGTGCAGATTGTAGTGCCCGTGTGCTGGATAAACGTACTCCGCTCCCAACGCTCGAATATGCCCAGCCCTGCTCATGCGGGAAACGATTTATCGATGAAGTTTTTGCCCACATGTACGTGATCATGGTAGAAGAAGGGGATATGAAACCCACTGAACCATTGATCGCAGTGGGTTCGCCGCTCATCCACCCGGGATTTCCTATGGAACGCCCGCCATTTCTTTCTGATAAATCTCTTGTGCTGTTAACCCAAAAAGCAACAAAAAAAACTGCCGAACGACTGATGAATGAAGTACCCGAATTGCGGGGTGTAGTAAAAACCGGCAATTTTGTGCCGGGGATTGCGAGCGCCGATTTAAAATCTGTGCCAAAAGTGTATGATCTTCTGGCAGGATGTGATGTCAGGGCAGACATCTTCCCGCTCAGGACCGGGCCGCTTGTCATGTACAAACAGCAGTCACTGGTCCACATCGAGTTTTCACGGGGATACGCACCTAAGATCCGGGCTTTGGAACAGCATGTGGGAATACCCCCGGTAAAGATGTTTATTGATGCATGTTCTGGTGTCGGGACACTCGGGCTGACCGCCGCATGTCTAGGAGTGCCGCACGTGATCATGAATGATGCATGGTATGCCTCGGCATTCTGGTCTGCATTCAATCTCGAAGTAAACCGGGAATATTTCAGGATCAGCCGGGTCAGGATATTCGAACAAATGGAGGATATGCAAAAGCACCCGGTTGAGAAAAATCCAATTAAAATCGCCGAGACAGATGGTGAGCAGATCATCGAAGTTTACCAGGGTGATTTCAGGAGACTTTACACGGTAATCCCCCCACATAGTGCACCGGTAACTGCATTAGATGTCTTTGATAAAAATGACACACTGGCATTACAGAAGATTGAAGGCGAGTGGAAGGAAAAAATCGGCGGGGATCTGTTCGTCCCTTGAGCGCCTCTTCTTTTTGCTAATTGATTACGGAAATGGTCCTATGATCGGGTAAAAAGCCTTTATGGATCTGTGTACATAGGTATATGGGGACTAGCCCGGGTGGTTCGGCGTCACCTGTAACCTGAAACCGTCGTTACGCGGGGGGCGAAGTTTGAGGAAGGCTGCAACGGCCTGCGGGAGCCTGTGCGTTCTGACTGTGAAACCTCGTCCCATGAGGTCGATGGCCAGGTATCAATATTCCGGAGGGAATAGCGACCTGTTATTGCGGGGACCGGTTCAGGCCCGGAAGGGAGCAGACTTACCGTAAACATTCGGCGCCCATGGGGTAACGGGGCGGAGGATGAATGCTTTGGTAAACGTAGTAACGTACAGTCGACCGATAACACGTCCCTATTTACGATTATCATGGCAAAAGTGACCATTATCGGTGCGACCGGCAATGTTGGGATGTTTGCCGCACATGCAATTTCGTCCATACCTCACGTGAGCGAGATCCTGCTCTACGGGCGGGAAGGGCGCGAGTCTCTTTTAAAGGGAATACTTCAGGACCTTGTCGATTCGTTTGCCGCACGGGGAACTGACGTCAAGATTAACTGGACAACAAATTTAAAAGACGCAACCGGATCTGATGTTGTTGTAATAACTGCAGGTGCTCCGCGCACACCCGGCCAGAACCGAATGGATCTTGCCGTGGGGAATGCAAGGGTCATTGCACCGCTTGCCCAGACAATCGGTGTTATTGCACCGAACACAAAGATTCTGATGGTGACTAATCCTGTCGATGTGATGACTTGTGTTGCGCTGAAATGCTCCGGTCTTCCTCCGAGCCAGGTATTCGGACTGGGAACTCACCTGGATTCAATGCGCTTAAAATCCTTGATCGCAGCGTACTTTAAGGTGCACGTGAGTGAAGTCCATACGCGCATTATTGGAGAGCATGGTGACAGCCTGGTCCCGCTCTGGTCCGCGACATCCATCGGGGGTATCAAGATCTCGAACCTGCCGACATTTTCTCATCTGCCCGTTCAGGATATCATTAATTCCGTGAAGTGCAGTGGGGAAGAGATCATAAAAAACAAGGGTTCAACAGTTTATGGGCCCGGAGAGGCGATCGCGTCACTGGTAAGGACCGTGCTCAGTGATGAAAACCGTATCCTGACGGTGTCTGCCTATATCAAAGAGGAAGTGCATGGTGTCAGCGAGGGAGGAGTATGCATCGGTGTACCCGCCCGAGTGAATTCTCATGGTGTTTTCCCCATCTCGATCAAGATCGATGAATCGGAAGTTATGGCATTCCGCGAATCCGTTGAAAAGATACGGTTAATTACCCGAAATGTTATGGCATCTCTTGAACAATAAGTGAAAAAAGAGATGAAATGACTGTTTTAGTTCAGTGTCACTTCAATAATCTCTGCCCGTTCAACTCCGGGAATCTCATTGAGAGATTTTTCAATTGCATCTGTCTCGCCCCCACAGTCATTGACAACTGCGGCAAGCTTGATAGCTTTTAAGCCAAATCCGATTGGCTCTATCTGCATGTCCTGAATACCGGGCAGTTTTGCTTTGAGCGCCTTCTTGAGTTGTTCAAGATCGACATCGGGTGAATCCGGCATCACCCGCATAATGACGGCAACACTTCCCATACTTTATGGTCCCCCAAATCCACATTTCGGGCAGGTATAGGGGATGCTCTGTTCTCTGCACCGGTAACACCGGTTGATCTCAAAACCGCATGCGGGGCACCCGAATTGCGTTGCGCCCTCTTCTGCAAGCGGAGCACTGCAGGATGTACATTTTTTATCTGACATTATAGCTCCTCCAAGGATTCTTATTGTATCTCTTTTAAAACCTTTAAAAGGTTGTACCAATTTTTGTGCTGAGGACCGGTTCACCTTTCAAAAATTTCTCAATCCGCCCACCCGATTTTCCATTAATAATGGTAGTTTTTATCCGATGGTTCAGGACAAATGGTATGAAAAATGGATCTACTACATCATTTTCAATGGGCAGTGTTACCCGATCCTGTAGTATTCCTTTGCGAGAGATCCCGTCAATCGATTTGAGAACAAGGAGTTCAATTCCCAGTTCATCTGCTATCCATGCAGCGATGGAGTCTGATGTGACATTCCATGAATGGGGGAGGGGATCATGCTGTCTCATGCTGATATACGGCAGAAAGACTGCAGTTGTTTCTGGCACGGCGAGGATATCTGTTGTCCTCATTCCATGAGATGCAATAAACCATGCATACTGCTCCATGGCAGCGATTGCCATCCAGTGCGCGGCTTCATCCGCCAGATGTTCATGCCTCACGACATTGGCAAAAAGTCCCCCTCCAGGAACAACCAGCAACGGGCGATCGGATTTGCTCAACAACGGGATGATCTCCGGAACCTGGTGATGCAGGCTCCCTCCCAGTTTCACTACAAGCGGGGCTTGCGGTTTTAGTATCGATTCTCCTGCTTGTACCATCTTTAAGAAAACTTATATCGCCAGATTATAAAAGAGGGGTGGATATACTATACACCCTTAATGCAACGGTTCTGCCTGTTTATCATTTCTCTTCTGCTCATCGCTGGTGTTGGGCATGCAGGCACTGCTGTAATGATAACCGAATTTTGTCCCGATCCATATCTTCATGATGACATGGATGAGTACCTGGTGCTATATGGCAATGGATCCCTTGATGGTCTCACCGTCTCGGATGGGAGAGGCGGATTCCGTTTTCCTCCTGGCACTCGTATAAATGGTGCCCTGACAATCGCTCGCAGTGGCCCGGCTTTTTTGCAAAGTCATGGAAGGCTGCCGGATTTTGAGTGGCTGGACTATTCACCGGTTGTTCCTAATGTGATCAATGGCGATCCGCTCCGTCTTGCAAACACCGGGGATGAACTACTCTTATACGATGGTTATGAGATTATCCAGCGTGTTGCATGGCCAAAGGATGTCAAACCGCGCGAAGGTCAGGTCCATTATTTTAAAAACGGGGCGTGGGATCCTCGCCCTCTCATGATCGGGCAGTCCCGTTTCGCACCTGCCATATTCCATAATGTAACCGTAACAACTTTTGTCTCGCCGGACTGCTCGAGTGAAATGTTTTCCTATGCTGTGGATTCTGCATCGGAGGAGATCCTTCTCAATGTCTACGAATTTTCCAGCCCCGCGATGGCTGATTCCCTGATTGCAGCACAGGAGAGGGGAGTGGATGTATCGGTCCTTGTCGAGGGAGGGCCCGTTGGGGGGATCAGTCCGGAAGAAAAAGCTGTGATATGGAAGATGAACGCTGGTGGAATTCCCGTTCTCCAGATGGTCGCAGGTAAAGATATTCATCCGCCCTACCGCTATGATCATGCCAAATATGTTGTAATCGATCAAGAGGCGATCCTTCTCACGAGTGAGAATTTCAAGTACAGCGGATTTCCCCCTGCGGGTTTAAACAGTAACCGGGGGTGGGGCGTGTATCTTGAAGATCCTGCTCTTGCGAATTATTTTTCAACGGTATACCGGACCGACTCCATTGGATCTTCGGTAATTCCCATCAGTGGCTCTCCGGGGAATCCCGAAACGGTTCCTACGGGAAAATATGTAGCGGAATTCACTCCGGTACGTTTTTCGGGTGCAACGGTAAGGCCGGTTCTTGCACCCGACACAAGTAACCAGATTCTTGATCTTATCCAGTCCGCCCAGACAAATATCGAGATCGAGCAGGCATATATTACCAACGAGACGCCTCTCACCTTAAACCCGTATCTTGCATCCGCAATCAATGCATCCCGGCGTGGTGTTCACGTAAGGGTGCTGCTTGACTCATACTGGTATAATATCGAAGACGAGAAGGACAACGATGAGATGGCGGCCCTTATCACCCGTATTGGTACAACCGAGCAGATCCCGCTCGAAGGGCGGTGTGCGGACCTTGCGGCAGGTAATCTTGAGAAGATTCACAACAAGGGCGTAATCGTTGATGGGCAGCGCGTGCTTGTTAGTAGTATCAACTGGAACAGTAACTCCCCGAACTTCAACCGGGAGGCGGGAGTCATCATCGAGCACCCGGGGGTTGCCCGGTATTTCCTTACGGTGTTTGAAGATGACTGGAATCAAACCATGAAATCTCCGGAACCAAAAACCGATTATCTGAAAATCGCTGTTGTGATTGTCGTAATCCTGCTACTGCTCATCATCTACTATCGGAAACATATCCGCTAGGAATAAAATCTGTCGGTCCGAAGAAGAGGACTAAAATCCTAGCTATCAACAAAACTCTGCTGTGAAAAACAGGTGTTCAAATTCAACACTTTTTTTTTTAAATTTTTTTGAGTGCACACTGGCACACGTCACACAGGTTGATGTCGCTTTCTCCGGTTACTACGGCAAGCGCCCAGCGATCAATAATTGAATCAAGTTCTGTTGATAATACAACTTCGCCCGCACCCCGCTTCCTGCTCATGTACTGGGAGACTGCTGCCCGTGTTATCCCGAGCCGTTTTGCAGCATCACTCTGGCTGATCCCTTGTTTCTGGACGAGCCTTAACACCATCTCCGCTCTCATGGGGGGAAGGAGATTCCTGACCATCGTGTCGCAGTGCATCAGGGTACAGGTATGCTTTGTCATACACACACAGGTTGGGGTTTAGCCGTCTGATCAGTTCTATTCTGGTAGATGATCTGCCGAGCATCACGGAAGTTGAACTTCTCAATGATGAGGTGGCGTTCTTTGAGTTTCTTTAAGGCATACCGCACAGTCCGTGGCGCCAGGTTTGTTCGCGATACGATGTCTTTGTGGGTCATTGCACCACCGTTATCCAGTATCTCCATCACCGTCTTTGATGACGGTGGTAATGTTGTGGAATACATGATTAATATGTTAACACTGTTAACACATTAATCTGTCGGTAATTTAAACACTCATTTTCAATACTTCCTTATGTTTGAGCGTCAGGAACGGTTGGCAATCCTGCTGTTGATCGGCGTTGCGGTTGCAGTGATCGCGGCACACCTGGTTCTTGGTTCGTTCGGGAAACAGCCGTTTTCAAAGCCATTTACGAACAATTCAGCGGATGGTGAACTAGTGTATGTTGAAGGTATCATCGATCAGGTTGCTCTGACTAAAACCGGTGGACATATGACTCTGCAGATCAATAATCTCACGATTTTTATCCCGGCTCAGGCAGCCCACAATCTCACGATGATGAAAGGAGCAAATATTTCCGTGTATGGGATTGTCGAGACCTATCACGGGAAAAAAGAGATAATGGTGAGTTCGGCTGAAAATATCCGTTTTTTATAATCGTTGAGGATCGCAGATACTTTACAGCAAACGTATGGTGGATTTAAAAACAGGTGCCGAATGGGTGACCGTTTTGATTATCCGGCGATTGCGGGGGTAACAACCGTCTAGTTTTTTTTATAAATAATCTCCCTATGCGGATTGTTTTGATCTGCTGCGTGTATATTCTGTGGCTGAAAAGTCAGTTCACTTTTTTTGAGTTTGCCCTGCTGATAGATGCAAGTGCTTTTTGTGCAGCTTCACGAACATCTTCATCTGGATCTTTCAGTAAGTGTGTGAGTCCTTCAATGGCTCGTTCGTCACCGATGTTGCCTAGAGCCCATGCGGTGTCTTTCCGGACACTTCTCTTCGGATCGCTGACAAGTGCAAGGAGTGGTTCAACTGCCCGTCGATCTCGTAATCTTCCTAATCCCCACGCTGCGCCCTGGCGGAGCCATTTATCCTCGGCTTTCAGTGCTGTTATCAAGGGTTCAAGAGCACGGATATCCCCAATCTTTCCCAAAGATTTTGCTGCAAGCCACTGGACATCAACATAAGGATCTTTAAGGGCTTTTATGAGAGGTTCAACCGCTGATGCATCTCCCTCTTCCCCCAGTGCCTCTGCTGCTTTCCAGCGGTAATGGAGTTTGTCATCCTGTAAGAGGTTGATAAATTCTTTTACCCTTCCTTTACGCCTTTCTTCGACCACAACAGGATCCTCTAGGGGGACTTCATTTTCATGAACCGGCAATTCAGCATCGCCCATTATTAGACCTCAATAGCCACCGATACGTGGTGTCGCACTATTAAGGTTTTCCTTTGGTTTTTTGGTTGTGGTTTTTATGATGTAAAAAAGGAAACTAGAGGATCTTACGATCCCAAATGTCAAAAGAAGAGTTCTGCTACATCCAGTGATGAAAAAAGTACTGTGTTATCCCGGTACAATTTCAAGTTTCACGGAAAAATTCCTGACTGTGTGGGTGAGCGCACCCATGCTGATCACATCCACATCCAAATCTGCAAATTCACGGAGTGTGTTGGGTTCAATCCCTCCGGAAAGCTCTATGATAACGCGATCGCGGAGGTCCTTTTTCCTGAGTTCATCGAGAGTGGTTTTCACTTGGTCAGGATTCATGTTATCGAGCAGGATAATGTCAGCACCTGCGGATGCCGCCAGCAGGGCATCTGCGGGTGTCTCGACTTCCACTTCGATCTTTTTGTATAGGGTGATCTTTTTTGCAGCATTGATTGCTTTTTTTAAGGAGACCAGCGCCAGATGGTTGTCTTTGATGAGAATCCCGTCACTGAGGCTTCCACGATGGGGTTCCCCGCCCCCGAGCTGGACCGCTTTTTTGTCAAGTGCCCTGAATCCGGGACAGGTTTTTCGTGTTGCTGCTATCCTGCAGTGTCCGTTTATTGCGGCTAGGGTCCTGACCATCTCCCGTGTCTGGGTTGCAATACCACTCATTCTCCCGATGATGTTGAGTACAGTCCGTTCAACCAGCAGGATCTTTTTTGCGTCTCCGGTGAGCGAGAGGAGTTTATCCCCTGCTTTGACAATCTGCCCATCCTGTGCGAACTGTTCTACTGTCACATCATAATGGGAAAAGAGCATAGTTGCTTCGCAGAGTCCTGCAATGATGCCCGCCTGCTCTGCAGAGATCTCTGCATGACATCGCATATCAGGGATCACAGCTTCCGATGTCACATCGCCTGATGGTGAATCCTCATCGATAAAGTGCAACAGGTATTCAAGGGATACCATAGATTTCTTCACCAATATGCCTGTATCATGTTCCAACTACTATCGGACTATTGAGATCCTCAAGGAGTGAGAGGATCGAAAGAGCTGCCAGATAACTTGTCGCAGGGTTGTCCGGGCTCGGGAAATTGGTTACTTTGACATACGTCTCACCAAAATCCCCTTCAACGAACAACTCGTGCACGTTCCGATCAACCGCGGGATCAACCCAGAGTTCCACATCCGTATCCTGTCCTGCTGCAAGGCTCATGGCAACTGAAACATTCACGTTTTTTGGGAATGCTTTTATGCATTCATTGGCTTTTCCTGAGAAGATCATTCTGCGCGAATCCGATGCAATACCCAAAGAAGCCGGACTTTTTGTTGTCCTGAGCAAGAGTTTTTTGAACTTTGAGATCCTGCCGATCTTCAGGTTATCGAGCCCGAAGATTGCCCCACTGGGAATGTGGACTTTATGACCGGTTTTTAAAGCCGTTTTCAGGATCTCTTCCCGGAACACCGGGTCGGCAAGCGCTCCAACGCTCATGATTACAAGATCTTTGTTGCTTGAGAGCACTGCTGCGGCATAGGCTTTAACTGCACTGACCGAGGCTGCCTCGACTACGATATCAATGTCAGCAGCAATGAACGTCTCAAAATTTTCATAAGCCCGGGAACCCGATAGTGTGGCAATTTCCTGTGCTCTTTCAAACACCTGATCGTGTACAGCCTGGATCTCGAAACTGCCCGCGTGCTGTGCAATTATATGCCCAATATTACCACAGCCAAGCAGTCCGATTCTTATCATGGTAAACAGATTATGGGTGCCATTGGTTAAGCGTTGTGCTTGCACAAAGTGTATCTATGGCAGTGGGAAAACCGGCCTTATATCCGAATGCGTTCAATAAATCTGGTAGCTGTAGAATGCCGGTAAAAGAATCAGGTAACGATTGTGGCAGCACCGCAGATACCGGGTGGTTAGATGCGCTCGCAAACCGGCGCGTATTTATCGAAACCTATGGATGTCGATATAATTTTGGCGACACGGCAAAACTTGTTGAGATCTTAAAAAGCAACGGAAGCACAGTGGTCGGATCTGCCGGTGAAGCCGACGCAGTAGTTATCAACACCTGTACTGTTGTCGGTCCGACCGAGCGTCGTATGCTCCGGCAGCTTAGCCGGTACCGGGATCATGAGCTTTATGTTACAGGATGTATGCCCGAAGTCCAGCGGGACGCGATCTTTTCCGTATGCACACCCACGCTCATCCCTCCTGAAAAAATTCGTGAGGAATACCGGAATATAATGACGGTCACGAAAGGGGGACCTGGAATAGTGCAGATTGCACAGGGATGCCTCGGCCAATGCACATACTGCCTTACCCGTTTCGCACGCGGCCCTCTGAAGAGTTTTTCCAAGGAAGAGATCCTTTCGCAGGTTCAGACTTTTGTCCGTTCCGGCATTCCGGAGATCCAGCTAACCGCGCAGGACGTGAGTGCATGGGGTCGTGACTGCGGGAGTACATTTCCCGAACTGCTCGCTGACATCAGTGATATTCCGGGGCGATTCATTGTTCGGGTGGGGATGATGAATCCAACGACTGTGAACTATTGTCTTGATGATCTGGTTGATGCTTTTTCCGGAAATCGTATCTCGAAATTTATTCATATCCCTTTTCAGTCAGGATCAGATGCGGTACTCACGCGAATGGGCAGGCAATATACCGTTTTGGAATGTGAGGGAATTATCGCGGCATTCCGGAAAAGATACCCGGACATCACCATTGCAACCGATATGATTGTCGGTTTTCCGAAAGAAACGGAAACAGATTTTTCCATGTCATGTGATCTCATCGACAGGGTACGCCCGAACAAGGTAAATATCACCCGGTATTCCAGACGCCCGTTCACTCGCATATCTTCGGAAAAAGATTTTCCCGATTCGGTAAAAAAAGACCGTTCCCGAATCCTGAATGCCCGTGCCGAACAACTCTATGGGACACTCAATCGCCCACTTCTTGGAACTGTTGTACCATTCATAGTCACCGAGATAATCCGTGAGGGATCAGTGATGGTCCGTGCACCGAATTACACAGGCATTGTTCTCAACGAGGATCTTCCTGCAGGTTATGAGGGCCGGGCAATCCTTGAAAAAGATCGAAAATATTTCTTTATTGGCAGACGGGTCTGTTAGTTTTTAGTATTGAAATGCTGACAAGACCAAAAACGAGTGGTTTTATAGCCGTAGTATATACAGATCTTAACCTTCGCACTATTGCGCCGGGTGCTGGTGAATAGAATGGATGAAATTGAAGCCGGATTTGAAAAACTGATAGAGAAGATCGAAGAGACTCGTGGGAAAAGTGCTGAACTGTCTGTTCAGGTCAAAGAAAACGATGCAAAACTCCTCACCCGAATGACAAAATCAGCCGTGCCGGTGATAAAAACAATCGGTCTTAATATGCTCAAAATGGGCAAAATGGACACCAAGGGAGAGCTTTATGATCCCATGTACTATCCCAGGAAAATGATTATCCTTGGGAAAACCGATCCTGCAGCATTCCGTCCGGACAGTCCTGATAAACAAGTAACCGATCAGTTCTGTGTTTTATCTGATGAAGGCAAATTATTCGAATTGATGTACAGTTTCGACGGTTTTCTTACCGATTCTTATCTCAACCCCATCGATGCAAAAACGGCAATTGATCATTATGGGTACGATGTTCTGTTTATGCTCTACCGTGCACTTTCTGATTATCTCAAAGGCGAAGAGGAACTTATCGAAGCGCTCGATAAAGTGATCGGGTATGTTTTTGCCAGAAAAGTGTAAAATCTCATATTCTCTTTTTTTAGCACAATCCGCGTTTCTGCAATAGTTATTCTCTTTTTTGATCATCCATTTATCCGGTTACGATCACGTGATTGTCTACAAATTATATGGGTTATGATGCTGCGTGTAACATGTCATAGGATTTTCTTTTTTATTCACAGATGATCTCTGGAATCCAATCCGAAAACCACAAAAAAAATCCTGCTCCAGAACAGGGGGTAGTGTCCACTCTGCGAGTAACTGTGTGAAAACGATAAAATAAAACGTGCCGGATGGGCCCGATGTGATTCGAACACATGACCTCCCGGTTATCAGCCGGGCGCACCACCGGGCTATGCTACGGGCCCAAAAGATTGCCTTAATTTACCCTAATTACTACTCCACCAGAGTTTTTATAGGTTGTGAATTACCTGAACGTTTTGGACTACTATTCAGATAGGGATATGTGCAGAAAAATCATGGTAATAGTACGGACAGGGATCATGGAACGAAAATATCTCCTTGGGAATGAAGCGATTGCCCACGCCTGTGTTGAATCCGGTGTGGATTTTGTGAGTGGCTACCCCGGTACGCCGTCCTCTGAAGTTATCGATGTGCTACGGACACAACCGGACCGGTCATACTACCTTGAATGGTCGGTAAATGAGAAGGTTGCACTGGAGAATGCGCTTGCTGCTGCATGGTGTGGCATCCGCGCACTCTGCACGATGAAACACGTGGGACTTAATGTTGCTGCGGATCCGCTGATGACAAGTGCCTATACGGGCGTCACCGGGGGGCTTGTGATCATGAGTGCAGATGATCCATTTGCGCATAGTTCCCAGAACGAACAGGACACCCGGTGCTATGCCCACTTTGCACGGGTGCCCTGCCTTGATCCTGCCAGCGTTCAGGAAGCGCATGATATGATCCCTGCGGCATTCAGGCTTTCCGAGGAATTTGGACTACCGGTTATATTCCGCCCGACAACCCGCATCTGTCACTCGAAAGGCGATGTCACGCTAGATGAAGTCATCCCCAGTACGAGAAAAGGAGAGTTCCATAAGGATCCCCGCCAGTACGTAGTGATTCCGGCCCACACCCGCATCCTGCATAAAAAACTCAACGAGAAGCAGCCCGCGATAAAAAAACGGCTGGTTGAACTGGGATACAACCGGTTTGAAATCCGGGGAAATACCGCAGTGATTGCCAGCGGTATTGCTGCATCCTATGTGCAGGAACTGTTACCTGCCGGTGTTTCGTTCATGAAGATCGGTGCATATCCGATCGATGAGGAATGGCTGGGTGCCTTTGTCAATAAGCATGAAAAAGTACTGGTGATCGAGGAACTTGCGCCGGAAGTTGAGGATGTTGTCCGGCAGGTTGCCGGTTGCGTAAAGGTGTTTGGGAAGAAGAATGGGTATGGTTCCTATGAAGGGGAGTTGTCCCCGCCGGCAGTTGCTGCGATCCTGGTGAAAGCAGGTTTACTTCCCGCAAATCCGTTCCCTCAGGTGGATCCGGTGCAGAACCTTCCGCTCCGACCGCCAATTCTCTGTGCTGGTTGCTTGCACCGCAGTGCCGCCTATGCGATAAAAAAAGTCTTTAAGGATGCCATTTACCCCAGTGACATCGGATGCTACACGCTCGGGATCCAGCTTGGGGTTGTTGATACAACCATCTGTATGGGTGCGTCGATTACTGTTGCAAGCGGTATCGCCCATTCCGGTGATCCCCGGGATGTTCTTTGTACTATCGGGGATTCTACGTTCCTGCACACCGGAATTCAGGGGTTGCTCAATGCGGTGTACAACGGGGCAAACATGACCGTTGTAATTCTCGACAACCGGATCACGGCGATGACCGGGCACCAGCCAAACCCGAACACCGGCATGACGGCCTGCGGTGTGGAGAGTCCGCATGTTTCGCTGGATGCGATGTGCCGTGCCTGCGGGGTCCATTTTGTAGAATCAGTTGACCCGTTTGATATCACGGGAATGATGCATGTGCTGGAGCAGGCAAAGAAGCGTAAAGGCGTCAAAGTCATCATCGCCAAGCAGATGTGCGTCATATCAGCGCGTCGTGCCGGGGTAAAGCGTGGAAGGTATCAGGTTGACACGGATATCTGTACCGGCTGCGGTAACTGTGTGCGTTTTGGATGTCCTGCCATCGAGTTCATTGATGAAAAGGCAAGCATCAATGACCTCTGCAGCGGTTGTGCGGTTTGTGTCCAGATCTGTTCTGTTGGGGCAATTGGACGAGAGGGGAAGAGATGAACGGAAGTTTTGATATCCTGATGGTGGGGATAGGGGGACAGGGGACGATTCTTGCTTCCAATATTCTTGGTGAAGCCTGCCTTATTGAGGGTAAGCATGTCAAAGGAGCAGAGACGCACGGTATGGCGCAGCGCGGCGGCTCGGTGGAAAGTCACATACGGATTGGCGGGTTGTTTGGGCCCCTCATCCCTCCTGGGCAGGCAGATCTCATGATCTCGTTCGATCTATTAGAAGCCCTCCGCTACTCGCATTACATGAAAAAAGAGGGCCGGCTTGTCGTGAACAATCACTTAGTGCTTCCCACATCGGTATACACGCAAAAACTTGTTGCACCAATGGAAGATGAGATCATCGCAGCGTTGAAAAAATACGCGCTTTGCCTGCTCGACGCGGACAAAATGGCAGCCGATGCGGGAAGTCCGCTTTCCCAGAATGTGGTGATGCTGGGAGCAGCATCCGGATCAATACCTCTCAAGCCAGAGTCGCTGCTCGAGGCGGTCCGGCGCCTGGTCCCAAAGAAGACCGTGGAGATCAACGTAAAGGCGTTTGAGTCGGGACAGGCATTCGGTAGTAAGTGCTGATGTAATGGGGCCTCGTGCCACTTTTTAAAAAACCCTATGTTGGGTCTCCTTCCTTCAGGAAAAACCAGGTTGGGGGCGGTACCTCCTACCCTCCAACCCGATTATGAGTAACTCACGTTTTTTCACTTAATTTTTCACGATTTCGCGTGGAATTTCTGACATGAGCGCAATAATTTATCGATTACTCTGGATTGGTGGTGGTCTGAATAACTTAAATGTGGGGAGGGTCTACGCCCTCCTTATTTTTAGAGATTGGGTGTATGGAGCCACCTCCCCCTTTGAAAATAAAATCTGCTCTGGAGAAATCATTGTTTTTCGTTTAGACGCTTTTAGGAATTCATGCAATATGACTCATGAGGTCCAGGGAATAATCCCGACATTCAAAATGTACCCATGCGACCCCCCAATGAACCCCGGCACAAAAAACTATAATTATAGACGTAAATCTGGACACAAAAAGCCTAAAATATAATATAATCTTGAGGGGGTCGCTTGGGTACATCTGATAATTTCCGTAAGAGATCACCAACGGCTTTAATGATCTATTAGAATAATTTCAACACCGTTAATATGCCGGAAAAAAGTGGTCGGATCTTGGGTCACATGGGGGGTCCTTGCCGATCATATGTACCTGCGTGACCCCCTCCATTATACCGTAGGACTTGAAGGTACGAAAGAGGGGGGATACTCATAAACGCTAAAAAAAATGATTTCAAAGAAAAAAATTGGATTTCAACAGAGCAACAAAAACCATAAAAAAGATGAAGCGCTGAGGGGGGGAATTGAACCCCCGAGGCACTTTCGCACCACAGGCTTTCCAGGCCTGCGCCCTACCGCTAGACTACCTCAGCAAAAAGTGTATCCTATTTGTATGCAGGGAATTTTTTTAATGGTATCTCTTTCTCTGGAACTGAACCGATGTTCTTCTGGCAGGTCTCTGGACTGGCTTTTTAGCCGGTTTTTTATCGTGTTGTACTGGCTTATCGGATTTTATCCAGCCCCGGGGATAGGTGCCCGGCTGCAAGAAAACGGCGGTTGGCGCGATAACAAGCCCGGTGTCACCGGGTTTGAATGATGATGAAGGCGCGAGCGACTTACCCAGACAGATAAATTCGCGTTTCTGCGAGAGGACTGCAACGGTCTGGTTCTTTCCGAACTCATCGCAGCTGATCACACCCACGCCCGCGAGTACTGCGCCCCGGCAGATGGCATCGACTGCAGTATCGCGCACAATAACGACCGGGAGATCCGGCACTGCGGCATCGACCGACATCACCATGGATTCAAGGGCAGCCCGATTACCGGCTTCTGCTGCCACGCAGGCATCTTTGATCTCATGGAGCGTGTGCATGGTTTTTTCATCAAATGACCCGGAGCGCGAGCGGCGCAGTTCCTGCATGTGTCCCCCCACACCGAGCGCAAATCCCATGTGGTGGCAGAGCGAGCGGATGTAAGTGCCTGCTTCGCAGTTCACCCGGAAGAGGACGAGCCGTCCCTCAATGCTGAGGATCTCGAGTTTATGGATCGTCCGAATCCGTAAGTTTCGCTTCACTGCGCTCTTCCGGGGCGGGCGCTGGTAGAGTCTGCCAGTGAACTCCTCGGCCATCTTTTCAATACAGGCCGGGTCGACATCGCCATGCAGCCGCATCAGGCAGACATATTCCTTGTCATGGGCAAGGAGCAGCGGGGCGAGACGCACCGCGTTGCCGAGCATAATGAGAAGCAGTCCCGAAACTTGTGGATCAAGCGTACCGGAATGCCCTACTTCGCATCCGAGCATCTGTCCCACCCACGCAGCAATTTCATGGCTTGACGGGCCCTGTGTCTTGTCCACAACGATAATACCCGCACCTTTCCATAAGGCCGCCTTCTTTTTTTGTTCAGTTTGCTCAGTATCCGCAATCGGTAATTCCATATTATGCACTCCTGGTCTGGCGGAGATAGTCGTTCAGTGCTGCAAGGGTTCCTTCAAGGGAACCGTCTCCTACAACCGCAGGGACTGTGCCTCCCTTGCGCATGGAAGCTGCTGTTATGTCGCCAATTGCCATCACAAGAAGATCACTGCGTGGCGTCCAGATAGCTTTTGTATATGACATGGCACTGGTAAAGAGAATCGCATCGGCAGCATCAAGATCGAGCGTTTCTCCGGTCGGCTCAAGCCCGTAACACCGGAACTCATGGACAATCCCCCCCGCAGAGGTGATGGCATCAAGGAGTGCAGGGTTCGGGACATCGGCGCGGGGGATACCTATATGTTTCCCCACAATCCAGTCGCCGAGATAGGGAACGAAGTCACGGGAGTAGAAACCCGGGAGCGTCTCGCACCTGATACCCGATTGCTCCAGTTCCTTTGCCGTCTGGGGGCCGATCGCAATCACGCGTGGACCCTTTTTGATGAGAGGGGCGATGATCTTTGCCGGGAGGGCGCTTGTAAAGAAGATGCAGTCGAATTCTTTGTTGGTCGCTCCTCTGACGAACTCTTCGATTGCAGGCTCGCGCAGATCCGAGCGGAGCGGGTGGACGCTGTAACAGGTATGTCCTGCCTTTGCACAGCGTGCGGCATCGCTCTTCTCCTTTCCCAAAAGACGAGTGACTGCGATCTTCATTACGGATTCATGGCCCTTGAATGATAATATGATTTGCATTTCGGTGAATTTATGTTCACTCTCCCGTAACGTTAGTGAATGATTGAAATCCTGTTGGGTGTCCTTATTGGAGTCATCCTTGGGACCATCAGCGGGATCATCCCCGGTGTGCATGCCAACACCCTTGCAGGTATACTTTTAAGCCTTCAGGTCGCGCTCCTGGCCCTTCTCGGACCTCTCGCGCTTGCCGGTGCGATGTTTGCAGCGCTTATCACTCACACGTTTGTCGACGCGATTCCCAGCACATTCCTTGGCATCCCCGATGCTGATACATCGCTTGCGGTACTGCCTGCCCACGCACTCTGTCTTGAAGGCAATGGCGAGGAAGCCGTTCGTATCGCTGCACTTGGGAGCGCCTGTGCCATGGTAATTGCGGTGCCGCTTTCGGTGCTCTGTTTTCTGCTGCTCCCTGCGCTCCAGCCGTACTTTGACTGGTGGATTGGCATCCTGCTGATTGCGACGGTGGGGTATATGATCGTCACCAGCGAAGCGCCGGGCTGGGCGCTTGGTATATTTGTTGTATCCGGTCTGCTGGGTGTATTCTCGCTCCATTACGCGTTTCTCAGCTGGCATACCCTTGCGGGGGGCAGTGCGATCCTTATGCCGCTGCTTACCGGGCTGTTCGGTATCTCGGTGCTCCTCACCGCCTCGCAGGGGAAGATGCCGGAGCAGCAGTTCCGCGGTATCCGGATGGAAGACCGGACGGTAGTAAAATGCTCGGTGATGGGAACCGCTGCCGGTGTAGCAGTCGGTTGGTTACCCGGTCTTTCTACTGCATCGGCAAACGGTGTGCTCGCGTCAGTGATCGGCTACGAGAAAGATCGCCGCGCGTATATTCTTGCTACGAACGCGGCGAATACGGCAAATGCCTTCATCGGGCTTGCTGCACTGTTTGCGTTATCGCGGATGCGCAACGGCGTGATGGTTGCGCTATCAGAACTTCCCATGCCTTCTATGAGCGAGCTTACGGTGATCGGTGTGCTTGCTGCCTGTGCTGCGTATGTCATCACTGTGTGGCTCTCAAAATCCGCGTACCGGCTCAACGGTATTGATGTGCTGTTGCTGAACCGTGCAGTTATTGTGTTCATTGTTATCCTTTGCCTTCTTCTCACGGGTCCGTTCGGGGCCCTGATCCTGCTGCTTGCGATTGTGCTCGGGCTTGTGCCACATCTGGTGAACGTACCGAGGATGTACTGTATGGGTGCGATCATGATTCCGGTGATCCTCTACTCGTTTGGTATTGCCGCGGTGTAAAGCAAACAACTGAACAGGCTCGTATGCCCGGATGTTCAGTGTGATCTATGGTTTTATACGGGCTCACACCCCTTATCTTTCTAATATGCGATCCTACTGGTTCGGGGATGTGGAAGATGGACAGTGCACGCCATCTTGTGGCGATGCGCACGTAAACGCTGATCGCGTCCGATCGATTCGTACCAGCATGGATACTTTTGTCCCACCGGATTGGGAACTGGCGGTGGCGTGCCGTGCGTGCCGTGATCGAGCGGATTATATCGCAAAGCTCCGTGAAGTGTGTTTTGCCGCAGCGGAGCGTGATATTAAGGAGCAATATTCAGGTAAGGATGCCGAACTGCTCCAGATGGTGAGAACCCTTGACGAGATGGATACAGTCATAAACCTGCTCACTGAGCGGGCAGTGGAGTGGTACCAGCTCAGGCACCCGACATTCACCCGGAAATACCGGCGAACCCCTGCGCACATTCTGGTGAAAAATATCCGTGAGAAATCTCGTGGTGCACTTTCTTTTGTAGCTGGAGAGATCGAGCGCCTGTCTGCTACAAGGACTGAACTTGCAAAGGCGGTGTCAGGAAGGGCCAATGAAGTTTTGCCGAATACCAGTGCGCTTATTGGCGGACTGGTTGCCGCCCGGCTCATGTCGCATGCGGGGGGGCTATTAGATCTTTCCCGGATGCCTGCCAGTGCCATCCAAGTACTTGGAGCACGGACTGCCCTGTTTGCCCATCTCCGGACAAAGTCCCCGTCTCCCAAGCATGGGATCATCTTCCAGCATCGTCGGGTGCACAATGCGCCCCGGGAATGTCGCGGTAAGGTTGCACGCGTGCTTGCCGGAAAACTGGCGATTGCAGCCCGGATCGACAACTACCGTGGAATGGCGGACCCGGCATTTCTCGAATCTGCACAGGCACGCATCGATCTGGCAGGGAAAGGGGCTGAACCATGATCTGGATCGGTGACGTGCTGGTATCGCAGGGTGAAGGGGGTGTATATAGTGAACGAATGTTGGGAAACGCGCGGGTATGGGATCCGTTCCGCAGCAAACTGGCAGCGCTCTACCACGAGGGAACGGGTGTGGAGATCACTTCGGATACCCGGGTACTCTATCTCGGCGCCGCGAACGGGACTACGGTCTCGCATGTGGCAGATTATGCTGATGTGGTGTATGCCGTAGAGTTCGCCCCCCGCCCTATGCAGGATCTCCTGGAAGTGGCCCGGCGCCGCAAAAATATTGTGCCGATCATGGCAGATGCCACCCGCCCGGAACAGTATGCACCTCTGGTTGAAATGGTGGATCTGCTTTACCAGGATGTAGCGCAACCGGATCAGGCAATTATTGCAATACGGAACTCTGCGTTTTTAAAACCTGACGGAAAGATGATCCTGATGCTGAAGACCCGGAGCGTGGATGTGAGAAAGGAACCTGGTATGGTATTTGAAGAAACAGTGAATGCACTTGTATCCGCAGGATTTGTTGTGCAGGAAAGTCTGTGGCTTGCACCTTACCACCAAGATCATGCGGCAATTGTCTGCACAAAAACCGAAGTGTGAGGTAGTCATGGCTGGTGGTATCCGTTTCGTTTCTGCCGGGGCATTATCAGTGCTCGTAATCCTCCTGCTTGTCGGGCTGGTGATCCTTCTTATCCCGCTGCTCCTCCTTGGAGTGATCGGGGCTGCGTTTACCAAACTGGGATTTTCTTGGATTTCTGCTATTGCAGTTGTTCTGCTGATGCTCTTTGGGAGTTATGTCAACATCCCGGTATACACAATCAAGCGCGACATGGTCCGTGTCTCCCCAGACACAACCTCCGGATATGGTGCAAATTCTCCGTGGAGTCCGGCCCCTGTCTGGAACACTATTATCTCGATCAATCTTGGCGGAGCGATCCTACCAATCTGTATATCGCTGTACCTGCTGTATCAGGCTGTGCTTATTACCGGCGCCTCTCTTCTGGTACCTGTTGGGGCAGGCATTGCGCTTGTTGCACTCATCACCTTTGTCTCTACACGCCCGGTGCCGGGTGTAGGACTACGGGTGCCCCTGATCATACCGGCCCTTACCGCGCTTCTCATGGGGGTGCTCCTGTTTGGTGGTGCCGGAATCCCTGCAACGGTTCTTGCATTTGTCAGCGGGACTATCGGAATTTTATTAGGTGGAAATCTTGCCCACCTTCACCGGATAAAAGATCTTGATGTTGCGGATGTGAGCATCGGGGGGGCCGGTACCTTTGGCGCTATCTTCATCTGTTGCATCCTTCCTGCGCTCATCGCATGAACGTTCTGTTGCCAGAATGATTAGAAAAGTGATGAGAAATGCCACGCGGAAAGTTTGGTGATTAAAAGATCGCACACGAAAAGAAGTAGCCCGGAGCAGATTCGAACTGCTGTCGGCGGCTCCAGAGGCCACCATGATTGACCGCTACACTACCGGGCTATATGTCTCATACTTTTTGCCGCTGTTGCTTAATTAAAGTGACGGACTACCCGTGTCCGTTCATATGCTCTGTGCCCGCCCGCATCCTTTGCAAGCGCGGCAGACTTCTTTTACCGGCTGGATAAAGTGGCCTTTTCCGCAGAAGGGTTCGATGTCGTGCATGTCCCGGATATAGTAGATGTGCGGCACGAGCGATATGTGGGTGTATGTTCCGCAGGTGATGCCGAGTTGATCTGCGATATGTTTCTGGAGCTGCACAAGGGCGTACATATTGGCGCCGGCTGCGGTGAGCATGTCGTTGGAGCGGAAGATCACTCGCATGTGGAGTTTGTTGTCCCGCACTATGCACTGGACGAGCTGGAGGCAAGGGCAGTCATCGAGTTTCTCATCAATGACCGGGTTCCATGTGATGGCAACAGCCCGGCGTGTCTCAGGCTGGGATCGGAGTTTGTCTACAATGTAGGCAATCTGGTCAACATGCACCGGTTGGCCTTCAGTGACGAGTCGTTCGCCCCAGTCAAAGAGCCGGCCATGGTAATCGTACTCGAAGTTGGCGTTTGATCCGTGAATCAGATCGCGGGCGTACTGTTCAACGAACCTCTTCTGGAACTTTGAGTGTGGGCTTGTCATGGGTTCAGCAAGCGGGGTGTCTACCTGCATTGCGATCTCTTCGAACTCGACCGTTGCTTCGGCATCTTCTGTCCGGAGGGTCCAGCCTTTTTCTAAGATCATTTTGATGACCTGTTCGTGTGCCCGCCCGATGCTCGGCGCCCGGATGACTCTCATGAGGAAATGTGTGTTTTGGTATATTGTATATCTGTTGAAATGTTCGCTGGACACTTGGGGAGGTGAGGTTGTGGAATAGGTACCTTAGTCTAAGTAAAGCGGGAGATATAAACACCGTAATAGTACGTACACTGCGATATGACTTGTTGGATGTTTGTCTGATCTCATGGAGGTGATTTGGCTGGTTTTTGTGAAGGTAAATATGCTATACGAGATTTTTTCCCTAAAGCCATAGTGATAAAAAACGAAATGGGCAAAGGAACGTTCCCATAGTTTTCCGTGTTTTCGATGTTAAGGTGCCGGGATTGTCGGAGTGATACCCTATTTCGGGCCCATTTCGGGTTCTGTTTGCCATAAACCATGATCTTTTTATGAATTTAGTGCCAAAACTGGCGAATTTAGTTGCATGAATTTTTAAATATCGGACATTTGAGGCTATTACGACAAATTAACGAAAATTTATCGTTTAAAATGCACCCTAATAGCACCTATTGGATGGCATCCGGCTGGTTCTATCGATCAATATCACTGATAGATCAGGCAAAAATCCGACATTGGACCTGCCCGGTATCGGAGTTTTAATTGGTGAGCTGATGAAACGTTCCAATTATCTTAACCGAACATCCAAAAATTATAGTTTCAGTATAGTACGCAAGGAAGTTTCCTCTTTCAGTTTTTCCTGTACGCTCTGCAGTACCTTGTCTGCTCGTAACCATCAGGAAAATCTCGGCTGTCACATGCGGGACATTGCATGCCATTTCCAAGATCTTTTCTCTATACATTTTTCTTTTAAGAGATCCCAGGAAGTGGGTATAAAAAGACTCAAGTGATGCACGTGATCGTATGTATTGTTTCAAAAAGGATTGGTAATCATTTCCCTATAAGTCCCGTTTTTATCAAACGACTCTTGAAGGATAATCTCCCGCGCAAAAATGGATGTGCAATTCTATACATCATTGTATAAAATATGGTGATAATAACAAAATGGTACCGTGCGCGACATATAACTCATTCACAAAGTCAGGTGCAAACACTCATGAACGAAACCGGGTAAGTATAGAACAACAAAAACTCAATTATTCGGTCTTAAATCAAAAACGGAGTTCAATTCTCACATAAAATACCCTGAAAAAAAGACCACAAAGGATATATTAGCTCTTTTACAAATACTGTTCCATATTCCGTCTAATCGGAGTATGGGGCTCGCAGAACTGTTATTCGGCATCTGTCGAAACGGTTCGCGGCTTGAAATGTATGATGTAAACTTTGGAGGAACTAAACATATGACTAAGCGATTAAATATTGCACTGGTTGCAGTTGCTTTGTTACTCGTTCTTGTCGTAGTAGTGCCGGTATCGGCAACCAACTACGCAGTAGCGAGGAACATAGGAATGGGCGCAACCGTATTTATTGGTGAGCAGGGATTGAACCTCACCCGTGCTCAGATGCAAGCAACTACTAGTTTTGCGAATACCTCAATGCCGTCTATTGGCTGGTGGGGACCCGGCGCAGTTGTTAACACGACATCGCCAACATTAACCATCCCCATCGCAGGTATGAACGCACCCAACAACGGGTCTTTCACTATTACCTCAGCTCAATTTGGGCAGGGTATTGGTAACTGGTATGCAATCAACCCGGACAATGGGTATGTAGTTACTCCGGCGTTCTTTACTGTAGCAGATCCGACCCTCTCTATCTATGTCTGGGACTTAGCCCTTGACTCAGATATGTCCGGCAAGTCGGTTGTTCAGGGACGGAACCTTGGGTTCAAGATTGCGACCAACATGTATACCGCCATCAGCAGCCCCGGTAAGAGGGATCCCGTATCAGGATCTACTAACTGGGACTCAATGGACGGCTGGCAGGCAGGATATGCCGTTGGAAGCGATGGTTACATTGATATCAAGGTCAAGGACACGACCGGATCGACCTTAACCGCACTCGTTAATGGCAGTTATAATACCAATGCCGATTCAGTGTATGCCAACCCGATTACCAAGGTGAACGTTTCGGTTCAGCCATGGATTTGGGGAGCCGCAAGTGCGACTGGTTCATACAATCCGTCGGCAACTGTAGCAGCAGCATCAGCAAAGTACTCGAACTGGTCTACTGCAGCAATTGACAGGAACGGTCAGTATGTGTACCCGCCCGGTACCTATACCGTCACTGCAGAGTCCTACCTGAACAACATGAAGGACAACTACGGTGCTGATGTAACTGGTAAGACCGTTTCAGCAGCGGTAACCGTCACCCTCGTCTCTGATTCCATCAAGATTGAGGCAAACAAGGACTCCGTAGTCAGGAGCAAGCCATTCTCCGTTACCATCACCGGTAAGCCCAGCACGAGCTACCACATGTGGGTAAAGGGAACCAGCTCGATGACTGGCGGATATGACAGCCAGCCTCCGATGATCCAACAGTACCAGGCAGGCATTGCACAGGATCCATATACCGCTGCTCCTTCAGAATCTTGGCAGAACTATGCACCAGGTCTTGCAGGTAACTACTCCTACCAGAATGGTGGTGGAGCCGCTGCTAATAATATCTGGTCCAATGTCGCAACTGGCGGCACCGACGCTACCAACAAAGCAAAGCTTGGTAACGGTACCTACCTGTATGCAAACGTTACCACGCTTACAACTGGTGTAAGAACCGTGCAGTGGGAAACCACCAACTGGACCAAAGCCCAGACGTATACTATCCGTGTTGAACAGCAGTTCGTAAATGGTGTTCCTAACACCGGAATTGCAGCAAGTGCAGCAGGTACTTTCGCGTATAATGCTGGTACTTACTTCAGTGACGAGGTCAATGTGAAGGTCGAGAAGGGCGCAGTCACCATCGTGGCAGCCGGCGACCAGAGCTATTACCTCGGCGAGGAGATCAAGTTCTCCGGTACAAACACCGAGTCATACAACACCTACCTGTTCATCACGGGTCCGAACCTGAAATCAGGTGGATCAAAGATCCAGTCAACAAACCCCCGTGCCGACGCAGTTACTGACACTGATGCATCAACCTTCCAGTCAGTATCAGTCCTCGGTGACAACACCTGGTCCTGGAAGTGGGGAACATCAACAGTAGCACTCGATGCAGGCACGTACACCATCTACGCAGTCAGCCAGCCGAGAAACTCTGCTGACCAGCACCTTTCAAACACAGCCTTCGGAACGGTCTCCATCATCATCAAGAAGCCGTTCGTATCTGCAACCGCATCCCAGTCCACTGTCGCTCAGGGTGACAGGGTCTACATCACCGGTACCGCAGAAGGTCAACCCACACTCGGTGTCAAGATCTGGGTCCTCGGTAAGAACTACCCGACCGAACCTACAGATGTCAAGACACAGTCGGTAAATGCTGACGCCTCGTTCAAATACGAGATCACGCAGTCAACCACGAAGAATCTGTACCCCGGTCAGTACTTCGTAGTCGTTCAGCACCCGATGCAGAACAACATATTCGACATCTACGAATCCACCACCTCTCCGAATGGTGTAGCTCTCACTGCCGGATCAGCTGTTGTACTCAACAGACAGAACCTAGGAGGAACCACAAATCTGCCATCCCAGGTATTCACGCTCCTCGGAGCAAGCAGTCTCCAGGGATCCGACGCAGCTGAAGCCCTTGTTCAGGGTATCAACAGCGCAAACGTCGATGATACCTACACCAAGCTCCAGTTCCTCGTCGAGGTACCTGTCATCCGTATCGACCCCATTGGCGACAAGCACGTTGGTGACAAGTTCACCATCACTGCATCGACCAACCTCGCGGTAGATGACGAAGTCCTCGTTCAGGTCTACTCATCATCATTCAAGCCGACTCAGAAGAGCCAGAGCGGCGAGTTCAGCGGAGCAACCGGTACCGTCAAGGTCAAAAAAGGTGACAGCGGTATGAACAAGATCACGTTCGATGTTGACTCCTCAACATTCAAACCGGACGAATACATTGTTACTGCAGACGCAATTCTCCAGGTAGCAACCGGCACTGCACTCTTCAACGTTCTTGAAGGCGCAGCACCTGTTGTAACAACCAAAGCACCTGTTGTAACAACTGTAGCACCTGTTGTAACAACTGTAGCACCTGTTGTAACAACCGTACCCCCGACCCCAACCCCGACCAAGTCACCAGGCTATGGTGCATTGATCGCGTTGATCGGTCTCGGTGCAGTTGCGTTCATCGTTGTGCGCAGGCACTGAACTAACATCTAAAAATTTTTTTTTTATTTGCAGTTTTTAAAAATCAGATATTAGCAGGATTGCCTTTCCTGTTTGTCTGATGTAAATATCCTTGTACATTTTCATGTCAGATCTGTTTTCCCCACTCGTTTGTTTCAATTCAACTATTTCATCCAGGTTTTCGCCTCTATCACAAACCCGGCGTGACACCTTTTAATGCCAGAGCGGTTAACGTAGATGTAACCACGATCACTCCGGCAGGGTGCATCGTAACTAGTGGAGGGACTAACCAGTGAAATTCAGCGCAAACATTCTGGATATTGCAACGCGAGGCGTACTTCTCAACCGGGCTGATGCCCGCAGCATCGGTGTGCTTGATGGCGATCGTGTCCAGGTAATAAACTTAAAAAATGGCATATCGACCGCATCATTAGTGTACACAACCTCAACGATCGCACGACAGGGTACTGTTGGTATATACCGCATAACCAATGAACGCCTGCATCTCGAAAATGATGCGGAGGTGGAGATTCGTGAAGCACGAAGACCCGCATCCCTTGACTTTATAAAAAAGAAAATGGATGGCGGCAGGCTCAACAAAGAAGAGACGCTGACCATTATCAAGGATGTAGTCAGCGATGATTTATCCGCTGCCGAACTGACGGCATTCATCACAGCGTCCTACATTAATCCACTCGATATGGATGAGGTAGAGCATCTCACCCGTGCGATGGTAGAGACCGGAGAACAGATCAAGTTTGCCTCACGCCCGATTGTAGATAAACATTCTATCGGTGGCGTGCCGGGCAACAAGATCTCGCTTCTCGTTGTCCCTATTATTGCCGCAAGTGGATTGAAGATACCAAAGACGAGTTCACGGGCAATCACGGGTGCCGGTGGCACAGCGGATCTTATGGAAACCCTCGCATTTGTGGAATTCTCTGCCGGTGAAGTGCAGCAGATGACTGAAAAAGTTGGCGGAGTAATTGTCTGGGGCGGTGCCACGAATATTGCACCTGCCGATGATCGCATCATCATCCAGGAATATCCGTTCAAGATTGATGCCAGAGGGCAGATGCTTGCCAGTGTCATGGCAAAAAAATTTGCCGTGGGTGCAAATCTTGTAGTGATTGATATTCCCGTTGGTTTGCATACTAAAGTTGCAACCATGACAGAAGGAAGAAAACTTGCCCGGGAGTTTATCGAACTGGGTGAACGGCTCAACATGAAGGTTGAATGTGCTCTTACCTATGGGGATATTCCCGTAGGGCACAGTATAGGGCCAAAACTTGAAGTAAAAGAAGCCCTTCGGGTACTTGAGGGGGCGACAGAACCCAACTCGTTCATCCAGAAGAGTATCTCTCTTGCAGGAATCGCGTTTGAAATGTCAGGAAAAGCTGCACGGGGTACCGGAGCTGCAATGGCACAGGATATCCTCACCTCAGGAAAAGCGCTCGAAAAATTCCGCCGGATTATTGAGATACAGGGCGGCGATCCCACGGTAAAATCCGATGATATTATTCCCGGTGAACACCAGTTTGTCGTAAAAGCTCCCGCGTCAGGGTATGTAATTGAGATGAACAACCGATCCCTCATTACCCTTGCCCGCACAGCAGGAGCCCCACAGGATCCGGGTGCTGGTATTCTCCTGCACGCTAAAAAGGGCAAGCTTGTCAAAGCCGGAGAACCACTCTTCACCCTGTATGCTGAACGAAACTGGCGGCTCCAGAATGCAATTGAGGAAGGCAGGCGTCTGATGCCCATACTTGTTGAAGGTATGCTTCTTGACCGTGTGCCTTCAATTTCAGAGATTTAGACCGATTGGCTGATATATGAGCAGGTTGCGATAATTTATCATGTATAGTCAAAGGCATCGTTTCCTTTTTGCTCTGCTGTGCGTGATCCTACTATGCAGCTCTGTACAGGCAACGAACCTGCAGATATCCGTGCAGGACAATATAGACAACTCTTCAATTCCTCGTGCCACGGTATTTGTCGACGGGGCAAATTTTGCCCGGACAAATAACTTCGGCCAAGCGTATCTTACGCATTCCGGCCAGAATAATCTGAATATCAGGATTTCAATGACCGGTTATGATGACTGGAGTAAACTTGTAAGCAGAAATGAAACATCCATCCTTGTTAACCTGAGCAGGAAAACCATCTCTTTAAAAGTGAGTCTTTTTGACTCTGATACCCTTGTACCGGTTTCTGGAGCCCTTGTGAATATTTCTGCAGAAAATGTAACAATGGGAAAGCAGACGGATATCGCTGGCTCTGCACTGTTTGGGGTTAACGCCGAAACCCTATATTCCGTGGATATTGACGCATCTAATTACCAGCCTCGCCACGCTACGATAAATATGGCCTCAGAAGACCAGGAGGTCCAGTACTGGCTGCTCTCCGGAAACCGTTTTGTCATTGAAATTAAAGATAAAGATGGGAAGGCACCGGTTTCTGACGCAGAAGTGCGCATCGATTCAGCGCTTGTTGGGAAAACCGATGCCAAAGGAAGACTGGTTATACCGGTTACCCGGGGGAAATCCTACTCTCTAGAGATCAGGAAAGCTGGTTACCAGACCTTAACGGAATCCAGAGTAATCAGTGATGCCGATGCC
Organism: Methanoregula sp.; assembly: GCA_041645055.1. GTDB lineage: Archaea > Halobacteriota > Methanomicrobia > Methanomicrobiales > Methanospirillaceae > Methanoregula. The sequence continues at coordinate 37,043 of JBAZQT010000008.1, forward strand.
CTCTACTCAATAGAACTCACCAAAGCCCCCATTGGTGCGTTCATCTATGTTTTTGATGAAAACCACGTCGCAATCAGTGGTGCTGATGTATATATCAATGGAAATCTGTCGGGGAATACCTCCCAGTACGGACGCAGCACGTTTCCAAATCTGGTTTCGGGAACATATCCCGTTGAGATCAGAAAAGCAGGGTATGTTACGGTGAATCGACCTATCCAGGTATCAAGCACCAATGAGGATTATACGTTCGTGATGACTTTAGAGAATGCCGATCTCTCGCTCTTTGTCAAAGATAACGAACAGAAGATTGTTCAAAATGCCAGCATCTCCATCAATGGGAATGTTCTTGGCGTCACTGATGATCGCGGGCAGTACAATACTAAACTGAAATTCAATACTCCCTATAATATCACCGCATCAAAGGAGGGTTACCAGCCTGCATCGATCCAGAAACAAGTCATTTCCGGAAATACAACAGCAACAGCGACTCTCACTATGGAAAAGAGTCTTGACTGGGGACTTATAACCATAATTGCAGCAGGGGTTGTGGGCGTTCTTGTGCTGTTTGCGGTGATCAGGATGCTTGGTCACCGGAATCGGCGCCATATCATCAGAAGGAACGAAATATAATCTTTTTTCCGGCATCTTTTTGCAAAAAATTGTGTAATATTATAATGGCTCTAACCGTTCAGAGTTACTGCAATCGCTCTTGATAGTCCGGATATCCATGCAATCCTCAAAGCAAAAAAACCGTTGGTGGGATAAGAATTTCCATCAATATCGAATATTAAAAAACGGACCCAGCGGGAATCGAACCCGCGTCCTTGGGTTCGAAGCCCAAGAGGATATCCTCTACCCCATGGATCCATCTCATCATCTTTACATCAAAAGATATTAAGTATTTTCTACCGATACACTACTGGATGATTCTGTCTGCACCTGAAATTGAGCGCCGTCTCGACCTCGAAAGCGCAACAGGGAAACTTGTGATCTCTCCGTATGAGCCAGAATGCCAGCAGCCCGCATCTTATGATCTCCGCGCTGCTGGTAATATAGTACTTGAGCGGGGTGCATGTATTCTCGTCCCGACACTCGAATGGGTTGAACTGCCCATGGATATTGCTGGAACACTACGGTGCAGATCCTCGATGGGAAGACGTGGTGTATTACTGGGTGCCGGTTTTGTGGACCCGGGTTTTCGGGGGCAGCTGACGCTCTGCCTGACCAATATGGGTGCGGATATAATTCCAATACAGAAGAACGATCGAATTGTGCAGTTGATTCTTCATGAGGTTAGGGAAGGAACACGATCGTATGCGGGGCGTTACCAGGATAGTAAGGGTGTTGTGGAGGCGAAGTGATGGTGATACGAACCGAGAGAAAATATATTGAGATTTTAAGGATCTTAAAAGAGCATAGTGAGCCGGTTGGGGCAAAACGACTTTCAGAACTTATGGCAGATCGGGGTTTTGTCCTGAGCGACCGTGCGGTCCAGTATTATCTCAGCTATCTCGACACTATGGGGTTTACCGAGAAGGTCGGGAACCTGGGGCGATTATTAACTCCCCTTGGTCGGGATGAGACCGATAACGCCCTTGTTGACGATAGGATTGGATTTATCATATCAAAACTCGAGCGGCTCGCGTACCGGAGTACATTTGATCCGGAAACCGGCACCGGAGATGTGGCATATAATCTTTCTATTGTACCCGCAGAGTCTCTTGAAAAAGTCACTATCGCATTTGATGAAGTAGTAAAATCCGGTTGTGGTTTTTTCAACTCCTACCGGATTATTGATCGTGATCCTCGTATCCCACATGGCTCAGTAGGTTTCATGACCATCTGCAGCATCTCCATGGACGGAGTATTCCAGAGGAAGGGAATACCGGTGAAGATGGCATTCGGCGGAAGACTGGAGATCGAACAGGGCACACCCAGACGCTTTAAGGATCTGATCGGCTACCGGGGAACAACCATCGATCCGCTTGAACTCTTTATTTCCTCTGGACTCACCTCCATTTCCAGTTTCGCCCGGACAAAAACCGGCATTGCGCTCGCAAACGTCCGCGAAGTCCCCTGCGCAGCAAAAACGCAGGTTGAAGAGACCATTCAACTGATGAACAAATGCGGTTTCATCTTTCCCGTTGCGCTGGGAACGCAGGTCTTTAATTTACCAAACAATCCCTACCGGCTCTCGATTGTTGCGTTCAGCGGGCTAAATTATATCGGTAATACTGTTGAACACGGTATTGAGATTAAAACAGAAATTGGAGCCGGAAATATTCAGTTTTCAAAGGTAATAGAGACTAACTGATCTCATCGATTAGATCCAAGAAATATCATCTTTTTTTGTAGTAATCTTCCGTTTTTTATCAGGAGTTTGCGATTGTCCATTGGTCGTTTCATCCTGCAATTTCTCCTCGTTTCCGTCCCTGGTTCCTGTTACATTCTTTTTCTGGTCGAGCCGGGTATGGATAAGTCCGGAGTCCCGGGCCTGTGGAACCGTTGTGCGCATGACGCCCTTTCCTTTAAAAATATCATCCTTAGCCCGGTAACTGGTCTCTTTCACGTCGACTTTTATCGTATCAGAACCTGATTCTTCGGATGCAAATGCATCATGCCCTGGTGAAATGACATTCTCCTCGTTCACATCAGATTCCTGTACGTTCTGTTCTTCCATATCGACGTTCAGGTCCTCTATGGGTTGTGTTCTCCGTTTTCCGATGATGATTGTTCTTTGCACCGTGGATTTTTCTTCAGGAAGTGAAGGTCGGGGGTGTTCCTGCGCATGAGTCTGCGGTATAACTTTGGATGAGTCTTCGTGTATGATAGTACGGCCGGGTGACGTCCCTGTTTTTTTCAGAATATCGGATGTTGCCTTGAGTGTTCGACCTGAGATGGCACTCATCCGTTGTCTCTGCAAATCTTTCTCTATCCTCTGGCGCTCGGCATCTTTTGTTCGTATCTGGCTGTCATTGAGAGGGACTTCTCTCGTTCGAGCCGGTTCCTGCACTCTGGTACCAGATGCCGGTGCATGGTGATGTAATGTCGTGGTTGGCTGGGGTTGTTGGTGTTCAGCGGATGCGTATCTGATGGTCGTATCGTGTTCCTGCCGGGCAACAACCCGGTGTTGTGGCTCGTGACTCCGCAACTCAGGGTGCTTTGCGTTTTTCTCCTGTGTACCTGATGGCGTTTTTTGTGTATCTGCTGATGGTGGATAATCTGCATCCTGCAGCTCTTTTTTTATTGGCCGTAAGTCTTCTGCATGAAGACTCTCTTGTTTGCGCGGACGTGCAATCGGTGAACGCGTTCCAGAATCCCTATCCCTATACTCCTTTACGGGAGGAGCAATCCCCTCATCCCGGGGTTGTCTTTCTCTCTGTTTTTGAGAGATGGCCTCTGGGCCCGTTGCGTTTCTTAAACCCTTTGACAATGTGATGGTTTCAAGGGAGATGGATTCGATCTCGCTATCGGTTTCTTTCTGATAACCTGTTCTGCCCTGTGCACGGATCCCACGGATCTCATCAATACGGGGAATATTTTCAAGGCCGGAAAGCATGATGATGATCGCAACATTTTGTGTATTTACTACCGGGTAATCGCCGGATCGGGTTTCGAGCCCGGCGATGCTGCGGTCGATCCATTTGCGGACGGTCATGAACCCTTTTAAAGAGAGTTCATGAGATGGCCCTGCAATGAGGATGAGCGCCTTATGTGCGCTGGTCATATCACATGGTGTTGAAATTTCGTGATATATTGCCTGCTTTGCGAGTTCAACGAGACGCGAGGCTCTTTTATTGTGTTCTTCTGTCGAAGAGGCTGCCGGTCGCAGCCATGAAAGGAAACCCAGTGGATTGTGAGGAAGTTGTTCAACCGCATAACCGATGGTGATAAATCCCATCCCTTTCATCGTATTGAGGACCTCACCGGAATCCAGCACCACTTCCGCGAGTTCCAAACCCCCATCCGCCTTGAACTCTCCAGCCCGAAGGATAAGACTGATCCTCTTGACAATCGCGTCGTTTAACAGGAGATAGGTTGCAAGTGTTGGAGATAATGCAGGCTGCTCTTTTACAAAACCCATCTTTTCTGCAAAACTTTTCTCTTTTTTTGCCAGTGTGGATTTCTGCGATCTGATTTTTTTAAACCATGTCTCGTTATCGAAAAGGATAATGCCATCGAGCAGGGATGAAAGCATATCTATATCATCCGCAGCTTTTGCGGACTTACGCTCACCTTCAGCAAGGCAAGGAAGCGTGACGAGGCCGAATATGGGTTCCACAACGGAATTGCGGAGAGCTGCAATGATATGGGGTGCCACATCCACCATGCTTCCGCCAAGTCCGCAACAGATGAATATTGCATCGGTCTCTCCGTGTTCGACATTCTGGACTCTGGAGATAACCTCGCCTATATCGATCGTAGCAGTTTGGGTGCTCTCTCCCCTTGTATCTGTGGGTCCGGGGTCCAGCGCAGGGAAATATATCTTGGAATTTTCCGGCAGGCCTTTAAGCTGCGATAAGGTTATCTCATCGACATCTACGGCAAACGCCTGAACACAAGCTACGTTACTACTGCGACGGTCGACAGAATACAGGCTGTTTGCAATCCTGCTGCCTGCACCTCCAAGTCCGATTGCCAGTATTCTCATGAACGTCCCTTGTTAAGTCCGGTGGTAAAATATGTACGTAGTATATGTACAATTGATTGTTCGAAGTTGAATATCTTATAGGATACTATCGTCAGATGAAAAAAAGGTTTGTCACTCAACGAACGATAACCTTTCTGTTTTTTATATGTATGTACCGTACGGCTCCTGTATTTTTACAAACTCTCGTGGTAAAACCGGAAATGGTCACTTTTTTTGATGCATATCATAAAACTCCACATTAAAAACCACATTAAAAAAAACACACCCTTGGCGATTGAATGGCCGGATCTTCCTGCGTTCACCTCCGCTCGGACTCATGTTTCAGGTTTTTTTATTGAAAAAACGTCAAAATGGGCGTTTTTTCCGGCAACCTTCCAAATACTTCAACATAAAATCATAATTTATTTAACTGTGTGTACGGTAATACTCCATGAGGTGAACAAACCTTGACATATGGAATTGAATTTGTACCAGGAAATGTCAACGTAAAGCAAGTTGTCAACTATTGTAAACTTGCAGAATCCAAAGACATCGATTTCGCATGGATCACAAACCACTACAACAACCGCCACTGCTACCCCACCCTCGCTGCGATCGCGCAGGCGACCACGTCCCTTAAGATGGGTCCGGGTATCATGAACGCATTTACCGACACCCCCGCTGCAATGGCATCCTTTGCCTGCACGCTGAACGAGATTTCCGATGGACGTGCAGTCCTCGGTATTGGTCCCGGTGACCTCTCCACTCTCCCGAAGCTGGCAATCAACCCTGAGAAGCCGGTCGGACGCCTCGAGGAAGCCGTTGTCCAGATCCGCAAGCTCTGTGCCGGTGAACAGGTGAACAAGTCAGGAATGGCGTTCTTTGACTACGACGGTGCAAAGCTGACCGGTGTTACCCTGCCCGGAAAGAAGGGTATCCCGATGTACATCGGTGCACAGGGCCCCAAGGTTCTTGAGCTCGCCGGAAGAATCGGTGACGGTGCATTGATCAACGCATCCAACCCCAAGGACTTCGCCGTTGCAATCCCGATCATCAAGGCAGCCTGCGACAAGGTGGGCAAGAAGAACTTTGACATCGGTGCATACACCGCAATGTCAATCGACCAGAGCGAGAAGAAGGCTCGCAATGCAGCAAAGATCGTTGCCGCATTCATTGCAGCCGGCTCACCGGAACCTCTGCTCACCCGTCACGGACTCGACCTTGCTAATGTTGCCAAGATCAAGGCAGCACTCGGAAAGTTCGACTTCAAGACTGTTGGAGAACTCGTTGGCGACAAGGAGATCGACGCATTCACCATTGCTGGAACCCCCTCAATGGTCAAGCAGAAATGCGAAGACCTCACCAAGGCCGGTGTCACCCAGATCATCTTCGGCTCACCCCTTGGTCCAGACATGACCAACTCGATCCGCCTCCTCGGCAAATACGTCGTATAGGTGCAGAACAATACCTGTCAGGGATACTTCCTGATATAGGCAGTAATTCCCGGCAGGTATTATCAATCATTTTCTCTCTATTTTCCGGTATCTCCCTTAAGTGAACAACACCCGTGCGGAGAATTGGGCTATTGTAGTCTTTTTTTCTCTATGTGCAGGTTGTGTCTGGTTACTTGACAGAGAAAATGTATGGAGTTCCCTATTAGATCATGAGGGGCCCTCCTGTCCCACCCCTCCCTTAGTGGCAGGGATCCCCTTATGGGTACCCCTCCTAGATCAAGAGGTACCCCCAAAGAGGATCTCTCACTTATTGCATGTCCATTGCCAGCGGTTCGCTTGGAAATCAGACGTAAGTCATTGCACGGTCAAATCCGGAAACAAGAGGGGTCCTCATGACCCATCCCTGCCTTGTGAGCAGGGGCCCCTCCGTCCCCTGCCTCTTGTCCTGATGGCAATCCCTTAATGGCCCCATGATATACGTGACCGGTCTGTCACTGGCGGTGTAAAATTCCCCACTTTCGGCGGGATATCCCCATTAGATTAGGTGGGATCCCCCCGCCCCCACCCCTCTCTCAGTGACAGGGATCCCCCTTAGGGGATCCCTCACAAAAAGAACAATCGGGTATCCGACTCTTACCATTAACTAAAAAAAAATTCCATGCACAACAGATCCAAGTGCAAACGACTATCAGATCCTGCCGGAAATATAATCCTTAACAGGCATGTTTTCGGTCAGGGAAGTTGTTACCAGCAGGGGCACATTACAATATCGCGAGGAGCACCACACCGGACTCAGGTGCAGGATCAGTCCGGACCGGTTAAAAAGGCAGATCGACCAGACTTTATACCTACCTTCAAGTACCGATGGTTGCCCATTCTGCCGCGATGCAGTGATGGCCGTTACCCCTACATTTCCCGATGGTAAACGGATAATCCGCGGCGAAAGTGTCACGTTTCCCAACCTGTTTCCTTTTGGTGAAGGCCATGTTGTAACCGTTATGACCAATGAGCATGTTGTCGTAACCTTCACCCGGCAACAGGTGGTAGATGCGCTTCTTTCGCAGATCGAGGCACTTCGGCGCGTTGATGGCTATCCCAGTATCAACTGGAACTTCCTGCCATCAGCAGGAGCAAGTCTTGTACATCCTCACATGCAGGGGCTGTCAGATTCCCACCCCTCCCGTATTGTTGATGCTTATCTTACTGCAAGTGAGCAATACCGCAAAAAACAGGGCAGGAATTACTGGGATGCAGTGAAGGAGCAGGAACGATCCTCCGATCGGCATCTGTTTGGCGATGAAATTCTCTGGTCTGCCCATGCGGTACCGGTTGGTGAGCGCGAGGTGCGGGGGATTCTGCCTGTATCTACGCTGGATGAACTGGAAAGTTACATGGATCCTATAGCGCGGGGTATCCTTGAGATCATTTCATTGTACCGGGAATTGGGGACCCATGCTTTCAATATGTCCATTTTTTTTGATAAGTGTGGCAACGACCATGGATTCCGGGCGTTCTGTTCGATGATATCCCGTATCAACCCCAACCCTTCATCAACGAGCGATTCTGCATTCATGGAACGGCTCCACCTGGAACCGGTAATAATGACGCTTCCCGAAGATCTGGGAAAATTCTACAAAAAAGAAAAAAAATAAATTTACTCAAACTTTGCAACAAGTTTGTTCTTGGAGACAAGCGTACCGTCTTTCTTGTGGGGCTTGCGCAGGATGCTGTCTCCTGCCTTCTCGATCTCGCGGGCCTGATCACAGAGTTGTGCTGCGACCTTCATCATTTCGTGAGCGCTTGCAACGATCGGGATGTATTTCTCCCATTCCTTGGTCATGAAGCAGCCCTTGACGTTCTGACCTGCAACTGCCATCGCGATCTCGTGGGCAGCGCGTGCCTTTGCGAGTGCATAGTTATTGGTGAATTCACCCTCCACAGCCTTGTCGGTGGTCATGACGATCTTCGGGAGCACAAGTTCTGCGCCCTTCTTGCCTGCCTTTACCTGGTCAATGACCAGATCAATAGCAAGCTGGAGTTTGCGGAATGCACCGGTCATTGCCAGCACTTTCACAAGGTTGCCGTTGAAGTCGGCCATTTCGACGGGGTCAAGGAACTCTCTGCGTGCACCGATCATGGAGTCTGCCTTCATGATGATGTAGCCGAAACTGCTTGCCTTGACGCCTTCCCATTCCTTCTTGGTGGTTACATCATCAGTGATGATGATGACCGGGATACCTGCTGCAGCGAGTTGTTCGCGGGCACCGGTTGGGCCGGGGAGAACTCCGTTGGGGGAGACTACGATTGCGAAGTCCGGTTTGTATGCCTTCAGGTTGGAAACAACACGGTCAACATCAGCCGGCTCGAGTTTCGTGCCGCTGGTCGCCATGAATGTCTGCATGTCTTCACGGTCTGCTCTCTCATCGAGAAGCAGTTCTGCCATTACACCACTTGCGATGTTGCCGAGCTTGGCAACTCCTACTTTAACAACCATCTATTTTCACCTCGATTTGTTATAACACGATATTATGACCCGGTATTCATATAAACATTTTGAAATGTCATTTCACGTCGTAAATCGCCGAAACATGTTTTTTCTTTACCCGGGCAAACCCTTATGAAAATAAGTCCCCGTCCTTAACATCCATTGTCCCGGAGTTAACGAAAAGTGTTTAAGTTCAGATGGAAAATTAAATTCTATGAAAGATGGGCTGCTTACCGATCGTCAGATGGAAATCCTCAGGTACCGGAAACAGGGACTAACCCAGCAGCAGATCGCTGATATTATCTCCACTTCCAAAGCCAACGTCTGCACGATCGAAAAGAGCGCTATGGAAAACATCAGACGCGCAAAAGAGACACTCGAATTCCTGTATACCCTCGATGCTACTCATCTCTGCACTATCCCTTCCGGGACAGATCTGTTTGATGTTCCTGCCATCATATTCGGTGAAGCGGAAAAAATAAACATCAAAGTAAAATATGATACAATTTCCCTGATTAACCGAATCCGGGAAGCGCGCCCCCAGTGCTGCAAAGCCCGGTGCATATGTGAAGATATTCTGGTATATATCACGGATCAAGGAGAACTCTATTTTGGATAACGAAATCCTTCGCTGCTCATGGTTATTTATTTCCCTCTGAAAAAATCCTGAAATTTCGTTGGCATATATTTATATCTTCTTTTCTACAATAATTATGGAAGCCGATATGAGGTTATCCTATTCAGAATCAGTTTGCCAATCGTATGAAAAGCAGATTTTGGTTTCTGGAAACGGCGGAACCGTATCTCAGACACAAAGAATAACGGTTGTGCCGTGGGTGTTCCTCGATTGGTGCCCCTCTCCATAAAGGTGAGGTATACCGAGAAGGAGTTGTGATTCGTCACAACAGGCTGACAGAGTGGGTCTGATCAGGACGCATGGGTCGACGTTCGTGCAACGAGCCCGTTCCCTCTTCTGCAACAAAGCAGCAGGTGGATGCGCCATTATCAGGATCTTCTTTCGCGAGACAGGAATGCCGGTGCACACTGGCACAGCGATGCAACTTCTGTTGCATCCCCTATAACTACGGACGTAAATATCAGCTTCAATCATCAGAGCAAGTCATCCGTCGCTACGGACTACCGCGCTGATGGTTGCTGGTGTTATTGCCCGTGTCGCGTGTTAGTTTCTGGAACAATAATCTGTTTCAAAAGCTCGGATTAATCTCAAATTCGTGTCGCAATCAGAATAACCTACACGCAAATAAAGGATTGATTAACACATGCCAAAAATTAACAGACCCCGCCGTGGTTCTCTTGCATTCAGCCCGAGAAAGCGTGCAAAGAGCCCAATCCCGAAATACCAGTCGTGGCCCGTTACCGATGGGGTACCAATGCTGCAGGGATTTGCAGGATACAAAGTAGGTATGACGCATGTTATCATGGTAGATGACCACAAGAGCAGCCCCACCGAAGGTAAGGAGATCATGGTGCCCGTCACCGTTATTGAAATCCCCTTAATGAAAGTTGCTGCGATTCGTGCCTATTCCTGTGATACATACGGTAAACATGCCCTGACTGAAATCTGGGCAGAACCGCTCGATGCAGTTCTTGGACGCAGGATTACCATGCCCAAGGATTACGACAAAGAAGCCGCGCAGAAGAAATTTGCAGATGCAATTGAAGCCGGCATTGTTGCAGAGATCCATGCGATTACCTACACGCAACCCGCAGCCCTTACCGGTGTTCCTAAAAAAGTCCCCGACCTGATGGAAATCAAGGTCGGTGGTGGCGATATTAAGAAACTGTTTGAATTTGCCCAGAGTCTTTTAGGAAAAGAGGTATCGTTAAACAACGTCCTCCAGACCGGATCGTACGCTGACATTACGGCAATCACGACCGGTAAAGGTACCCAGGGCGCTGTAAAGCGCTGGGGTATCGCACTGCGCAAACGCAAGCACTCCCGCGGTAAAAAAGAACGACATATCGGAACTCTTGGACCCTGGAACCCCCACCATGTACGGTGGCAGGTTCCCCAGATCGGCCAGTTGGGATTCCAGCAGCGCACAGAATTCAACAAGCGGATCTTAAAAGTCAGCGATAATGCGAGCGAAATCACACCATTAGGTGGATTCCTCCATTATGGTGTCTTGAAGAGCCCGTATGTTCTTGTCAAGGGATCGATCCCCGGCCCGGTTAAGCGTCTTATACGTATCCGCCCGGCGATTCGTCTTGGTGAACATGTTGTCAGGATGCCAACAATCCAGTTTGTGAGCGTCCAGAGCAAGCAGGGGTGATCAGAGATGAAAGCACAGGTTAAAACACTTGAAGGTGGCGTTGTAAAAGACATTGAACTTCCGGAACTCTTCACCGAAGCATATCGCCCCGATCTGATCAAAAAGGCAGTTATGGCCCTCCAGAGCACCCGCAGGCAGCCGCATGGGACCAACCCGTTTGCAGGCATCTGCTCGTCAGCAGTAGGCTGGGGAAGTGGTCGTGGTTCATCGCACGTACCCCGTATCAAGAATGGTTCACGGGCAGCCAAGGTTCCACAGGCCAAGGGCGGGCGTGAAGCACACCCCCCGAAAGTAGCCAAAATATTGATCAAAGAGATAAACCAGAAGGAAAAACAAAAGGCATTCCGCTCAGCAGTTGCAGCAAGCATCTGCGAGGAGCTCATCAGGGGAAGAGGCCACATATATGATGGCGCAGCCCCGTTTGTCCTTGAGGACAAGTTTGAGTCTCTTGACAAGACGTCGGATGTCATAACCGCTCTCACAACCGCTGGTCTTTACGGAGATATCGAGCGGGCTAAGGGCAGCAAGAAGGTCAAAGCCGGAAGAGGCAAGATGCGTGGTCGCCGGTTTAAGCAGCGAAAGAGTCTGCTTATTGTCACTGCCGGAACACCACTGCGTGCAGCACGTAACCTGTCCGGTGTTGATGTAGTTACTGTAGATCAGCTGAATGTTGAGCACCTTGCACCCGGTATGCTGGCAGGACGCCTGACCGTGTGGACAGAAAGTGCACTCGTTCGTCTGGAGGGGAGATAAATGGCTCTGAAATACCCGTTTGTAACTGAGAAGGCGATGGTCCTTTTAGAGAACCAGAGCAAACTCCAGTTCCTCGTCAGCCGTCAGGCAACAAAGATATCAATTAAGCGTGATATCGAAAAAATGTTCGGGCAGAACGTAAAAAGCGTTCGCACCCTGATGAACATGCATGGTGAAAAGAAAGCCACCGTGAGCTTTGAGAACGAAAAAGCAGCCGAGGAAATTCTGAGCCGGCTTGGTATAATGTAGGTGGGGAAAAATGGGACATAGAATCACAACACAAGCCCGTGGAAAAGGAGGCCCGACATACCGGGCGCCATCCCACCGTTACAAAGCAGAGTTAAAACACATCGGTGATGATACACAAAATATCACCGGCAGTGTCATCGACATCGAACACGACCCGGCCCGCAACGCACCCATTGCACTCGTCAAACTCGAGAGCGGATCCAAGGTCTATATGCTTGTGACCGAAGGGCTCGGAATCGGAGAAGTCGTCACCTGGGGATCCAGCGGTGAAGTAAAGAACGGAAACACACTCACTCTCCAGCACATCCCGACCGGTACCTACATCTGCAATATCGAATCCCGTCCCAATGATGGAGGCAAGTTTGTCAGGGCGTCAGGAGTCCAGGCAGTTGTCGTTGATAAGATTGAAGACCGGGTCGGTATCCGGATGCCCAGTGGCAAGACCAAATGGTTCAATCACCGTTGCCGGGCAACAATAGGCATTGTAGCCGGTGGCGGTCGCGTCGACAAGCCGTTTGTGAAAGCAGGTAACAAGCACCATAAGATGCAGAACACCGCATCCAACTGGCCACGCGTCCGTGGTGTCGCAATGAACGTTATCGACCACCCGTTCGGTGGCGGTGGACACCAGCACCCAGGTCGCCCGAAGACAATTGCAAGAGGCACATCTCCAGGCAGGACTGTCGGACATGTGGCTGCGCGCAGGACAGGTAAGAGCAGGAAGTGAAGGGTATGGCAGCACCTAAAAAGACACAGAAGAGAATGCCAAGACGGCGTGAGGAGTTCACCTATCGCGGCTTTACAATAGACGAGCTCAAGGCAAAGGGAATCAGCGAACTCCTCCCGCTTATGCCTTCCCGTCCACGCCGCAAGATTGTACGCGGTTTCTCCCGCGGGGAAGAGACATTACTCGCAAAGGTCCGCAGTGGCGATGAGAAAGTCAGGACACATCTCCGTGAGATGCTTGTCATGCCGGAAATGATCGGCAAGACCATCGAGATCTACAACGGCAAGGAGTTCATAAAAGTTGAATTCCAGCCAGAGTCTGTCTTCCACTATCTCGGAGAATTTGCACTGACCAGAAAGAAGATCTCTCACGGAAGCGCCGGTATCGGTGCAACACGAGGAAGCAAGTACGTTCCGCTGAAGTGATGAAAATGGCACGAATTGATTATTCACTGAAAATCAAGGGCGACGACATAGCCAGAGGAAAGGCTAACGAATTGAATATGTCGCCCAAGCATTCGATTGAAATTGCCACGTTCATCAGGCATCAGCACGTGAACGATGCAATTGCATACTTAAACCAGGTCGTCACCTTGAAAAAGGCGATTCCGTTCCGGCGATTTAACCGGAACGTTGCACACAAGCGCGGACTTCCCGGCAACTGGGATGCAGGCAGGTACCCGGTAAAGGCTTCAAAGGCCTACATCCGCCTCCTTGAATCGATAAAGAAGAATGCCGAGTACATTGGACTCGACCCGGAAAACTTAGAGATCATTCATGCCACGGCAAGCCGTGGCCGGGCCCAGAAAGCATTCTTCCCAAGAGCAATGGGACGAGCAACCCCCAAGGTTCGCGAATCCGTGAACCTTGAAATCGTTGTCCGCGAGGTGGCTTAAATGGCAGTCGAGAGAAAATTTATTTCAGAGGGTGTACGGAAAGCCCGCGTTGAGAAGTACCTTTCAAAGGAACTTAAACGCGCGGGATACGGCGGTATGGACATTGCAAGGACCCCCTTGGGTACGCAGGTCACTATCTTTGCCGAGAAGCCCGGTATCGTTATTGGTAAGGGCGGCAAACTCGTCCACCAGCTTACCCTGGATCTCGCCCAGAACTACGGTGTTGAATCACCGCAGATCGAGGTACAGCAGGTCACAAACCCCAGCTTCAACGCACAGATCATGGCAGAACGGCTCGCCAATGCTCTTGAGAGGGGCTGGTACTTCCGTAAGGCAGGTACCAGCATCCTGCGCCGTGTCATGGAATCCGGTGCACTGGGCTGTGAAGTCGTGATTGCCGGTAAGCTTACCGGTGCACGTGCGCGTACCCAGAAGTTCACCGAGGGCTACATCAAGCACTGTGGTGAACCAAGCAACACGATCGTTGAGAAAGGCTACGCAGTCGCCATCAAGAAACTCGGTGTAATCGGTGTCCAGGTTAAGCTGGTCCCCGGTGGCGCAAAGATGCCCGATCATTTCACCATCATTGAGCAGAAAAAGAAGGCTCCGGCACCAGCAGCTACTGTTACCAGCATTGGTGAAGTTGAGTCTGAAGAGCCGGCACTTCCTGACGAGAAATTAGGGGAGGACCAGTAATGGCGATCTTCAGGGCAAAAGATGTCAGGCAGCTCTCTGAAGTGGAACTTCAGGAACAGATGGGAAAACTCAGGATGGAGCTTGTCCAGCACTACGGTAAAGTCAGTGCCGGTGGCGCAACCGAGAACTCGGGACACATCAGAGAACTCCGGCGAACAATCGCCCGTATGTTGACCGAGCAGAACCGCAGGAGAACTGTATGATCTCTCCCCAGAACGTCATCAGGCACGAACTGATCGGCCTTGACGTTCTGGTATCGGGAGCCTCCAATCCCCTTCACCGGGGAATTTGCGGACGCATCATCGATGAAACAAAAAATCTGGTGGTAATTATGACCTTAACCGGCGTAAAACGCATCCCCAAGATGCACACCAGATTTCAGCTGCACTTAAGCAGCAGAATTGTCGAGATTGATGGATCCGTGATGGCTCTGGCTCCTGAAAAGAGGATCAACCTGCACGAAAGGAAGAGGATACCATAATGGCACTAAACATTGGATTGAACGTTCAGGCACCCCAGAAGGAGTGCGCGGACGTTAATTGTCCGTTTCACGGCACTTTACCGGTGCGCGGCCAGGTGATCACCGGCAAAGTCGTGAGCGATCGAATGATGGGAACGGTTGTAGTCGAGCGTAATTTCATGCACTACATCCGGAAATACAAGCGGTACGAAAAACGCAGCTCGAAACTCCATGCGCACAACTCCCCCTGTATTCAGGCAAAGGTTGGCGATATGGTGAAGATTGCTGAGTGCAGACCGCTCTCAAAGAGTACCACCTTTGTTGTCGTAGAGGTGCAGCAGTCATGAAGGCAAAGGGTTCAAAGACGCCGCGATCACTCGCCACAGGGACGAGGCTTGCATGCGCCGATAATACCGGTGCCAGAACCGTGCAGATCATCTCGGTCTTTGGCTTCCATGGTGTCAGGCGCCGTCAGCCCAAACTGGGTCTCGGGGATCTCGCCACGGTGAGTGTCCAGAAAGGAACACCCGACATGCGCCGTAAGCTGGTGCGTGCGGTTGTCATCCGGCAGAAGAAGGAGATTCGCAGGCCCAGCGGCATGCGGGTGTCCTTTGATGACAACGCAGTTGTCGTTGTGGATGAGAAGAATGAGCCAAAAGGAACAGAGATCAAAGGACCGGTTGCCCGTGAAGTTGCAGAGCGGTTCCCGAAACTCGGTTCCATGGCCACAATTATCGTATGAGGTGTGAAGTATGGTAAGAATCGAAAGCGAACAGCCAAGAAAGCAGAGAAAGGCACGCTATCAGGCACCTTCACACGTGAAGTCAAAATACTTAAACGCCCCGCTTTCCGCTGCACTCAAAGAAAAATACAAAATAAAGACGCTGCGGGTTGTCAAGGGCGATACGGTAAAAGTCACCCGAGGGGATTTTGTCGGTGATGAAGGGATCGTTGATGCTGTTGATACCAGGAAGTCAAAGATTATTGTCCATGGTGTTACGTCAACCAAGGCTGACGGGACTGAAGTTCCCCGACCCGTTGATGCATCGAACGTCCACATCACGAAACTGAATCTTGCAGACAAGCGCCGTGAGGCAAAATTAGCGGAGGCTGAATAATGGGAGACCATCTTAAGCGGTTGAATGCCCCGGACTCGTGGCACATCGCAAAGAAGACAACAAAGTTCATTACAAAGACAGCGCCCGGTCCGCACAATGCGAATGCCATGCCAATAACTGTCTGGCTTCGCGATCACATGGGCTTAGCGCGGAATATGAAAGAGGTCAAACAGATCCTCCAGCAGAACGATGTCATCATCAATGGAAGACCCTGCCGGGACCCCCGGATGGGTATTGGTATCTTCGATATCATCGCACTTCCAAAGATCAATAAATACTACCGTATACTGCGCGACAAGAATGGTCGTCATGTTTCCATTGTCATTGATGCAGAGGCAGCAAAGACCCGCTTGTGCAAAGTGAAGAACAAATCCACCGTAACCGGTGGCAAGGTCCAGCTGAACATGAGAGACGGCTCAAACCTGCTCGCTGACAACACCTACAAGTCAGGTGACTCACTGGTGCTCTCCCTTGAACCCGAAACACGGTTTAAGATCATTGATCATTTCCCGTTTGCAGTTGGCAACATGGCGATGATCATTGGTGGTAAGCATTCCGGAAAGGTGGCACGGATCACCGAGATCATCAAGATGCCCGGCAGTGTGCCCAACAAGATCATCCTCGAGGATGAATCCACCGGCACAAAATTTGAAACCATCTCGCCCTACATCTACATTGTTGGTAAAAAGACATCCGCGATTGCACAATGGGGGATTGAACAGTGACGTCGATGCGCGATATCCACATCGACAAGGTGGTAGTCCACATGGGAGTAGGCGAGAGCGGCGAAAAGCTCGTCAAAGCTGAAAACATCATGAAGACAATCACCGGTCAGACGTCAATTCGTACCATTGCAAAGATGACCCAGCCGGCATTCTCCATCCGAAAAGGGGCCCCGATTGGCTGTAAAGTCACCCTCCGTGGAAAAACCGCCAGGGATTTCTTTGCGACCGCTGTCGGCATCCTGAATAAAACCGTATTCGAGAGCCAGTTCGATAAGAGCGGCAACATCTCGTTCGGTGTCGAGGAACACACAGATTTCCCCGGCATGTCCTATGATCCCCAGATCGGTATCTTCGGCATGGATGTCAACGTTGTTCTCGAGCGCAAGGGCATTCGTATCACCCGCAGGCGCGCGGAACGGAAGAAACTCCCCGCAAAACAGCGTGTGAACAAGCAGGATGCAATTGCATTCCTCAAACAGGAGTACCAGGTCGAGGTGCGCTAATGGCTGGAGAAAGGAAGAAGATCTACGGTCGCGGTGCGAACGAATGCAAGATGTGCGGGCGCAAACAAGGCCTCGTACGCAGATACCATATCATGTTCTGCAGGCAGTGCTTCCGCGAATGGGCCTCGAAGATTGGCTTTAAGAAGATGAGCTGAAGGTGAATGCACAATGACACGATCAAATACTTTAGCAGACGGAATGTGTGCCCTGAAAAATGCCGGTGATACCGGGAAGTCCGTGTGCATCATCGAACCCGCGAGTAAACTCCTCGGCGCGATGCTCCGCATTATGCAGGACGCCGGTTATATTGGAAGTTTCGAGTTTATCGATGACGGCAGGGGCGGGCAGCTCAAGGTCCACCTCACGGGCAAAATTAACCGCTGCGGGGCAATCACGCCGCGGTTTTCAGTACAGCTGGATGAAATGGAATACTGGGAGAAGCAGTACCTGCCCGGAAAGAATTTCGGGCTCATTATGCTCTCGACCTCGCGCGGCGTGATGTCGCACGAACAGGCGAGGAAAGAGAGCATTGGTGGCGAACTGCTCGGGTATGTTTACTAGAGGGTGCGAAAAATGTCGGCAATCAGAAAAGTAACTATCCCCAAGGGCGTTAAAGCCCAGCTTGACGGCTCGCTGCTTCGAGTGACTGGTCCAAAAGGCCAGCTCACCCGCAATATGCGGTTCCCGCAGGTTGTTGTAACCTGTGAAGGAAACGAGGTCACCATTTCAACAGAATCCAAGCGCAAAGAGATCACGGCAATGGTCGGAACGCTCGAGGCACACACCAAAAACATGTGCCGCGGTGTCAGCGAAGGGTTTGAGTACCACATGAAGGTAGTCTACAGCCACTTCCCGATCCAGCTGAAACTCCAGGGAAACCGGCTTGAGATCGCCAACTTCCTTGGAGAGAAGAAGGCCCGGTCCGCACGGATCGAAGCGGGTGTTGTGGCAAAGGTAGCAAACGATGAAGTCGTGCTTACCGGTATCGACCGTGAACTGGTCGGTAACTCAGCAGCAAATATCGAGCACGCAACCCATATCCGCGACCGTGACCCCCGTGTCTTCCAGGATGGCATCTATATCGTACAGAGGGGTTGAGGAGCTATGACTACAGAAATAAAGCGACTGATCCGTGTGCGGGTAGCGAAGGGTGCCTCCTTCAAGCGCGATGGATACGGCAAGAAACGACAGCTCTCCGATTCCTGGAGAAAGCCTCGTGGACAGCACAATAAACAGAGGGAGCAGAAGAAGGCCAAGGGAGCTCTTCCCAAGCCCGGCTACGGAAGCCCGATCGCGGTGCGCGGCATGCACCCCAGCGGATTTTTCGAAGTGCTGGTTGCAACCGCAACAGAACTCGAGGGACTCGATCCTAAGACACAGGCTGTCCGTATCTCCGGTACAGTTGGCGACCGCAAGCGTGTTGATCTTCAGGCAGCAGCAATTACAGCCGGTCTTAAAGTGCTCAATGCAAAAACCGTAAAGAGTGTTGTAAAGTCAGAGAAGGCAGAACCCGCCGTAAAGGGATCAGCTACCTCAAAAAAGGAGACAAAGAAACCTGCAACGCAAAAGGCAACCGATGCACCGGTAAAGAAAGGTGCAAAGAAGGCCACGGATGCAGCACCTGAAGCGAAGAAGGCTCCGGTGAAGGATGCAAAGAAGGCTGTCAAGCCCAAGGCAGAGAAAGCCTCGGAAGAAAAGGCAGTAAAAACACCGGAAAAGGCAGCCAAGAAGCCTGCAGGTGAAAAACAGAATGCGGCCTCAAAACCAAAGGCAACCAAAAAGACCGGTTCAGGGGTGAAGAAGAATGAGTGATGTTGCCAGCCAGAAACGCATCGCTGCCTCCATATTAAAGTGCGGTGTCAACCGTGTATGGTTTGACCCGGCCCGTATCTCGGATATCGAGAACGCAATCTCACGTGAGGATCTGCGTGGGCTCGCCACCGATGGTGCGATCAAGGCACGCCAGAAGAAAGGTGTGAGCCGTGGCAGGGCCAGGGCACGGATCGCAAAGCGGTCGTACGGGCACCGCAAAGGTCCCGGAAAAAGAAAAGGTGCGGCAGGAGCCCGTAACCCGAGCAAGACCGCATGGATCCAGAAGATCCGTGCAATCAGAAAGGTGCTCGTTGCACTCCGTGATGCCGGGACTATTGACCGGCACATGTACCGCCTTATGTACAGGAAAGCAGCTGGCGGTCAGTTCAGGAGTGTCGCGCACATGAAGGCACAGATGGAGATCCTCGCAGGGAGGATGAAGTAACATGGCAACAGGAGCACGGTATTTTGTCCCCTTCCGAAGGCGAAGGGAAGGCAAAACCGATTACTACAAGCGGACTGCACTCGTCGTAGCAGATGCGCCAAGGATGGTCGTGCGCAGGACAAACCGGCACGTTATCATCCAGCTCGTCACTGCAGAGATGGATGGCGACCGCACACTCGTTGCAGCAAATTCTGCCGAGCTGGAACACTACGGATACAAGGGATCGACTTCCAGCACACCGGCAGCATACCTGACCGGCATGCTTTTTGCCGTTAAAGCGAAGAAAGCAAACCATGAACGGGCAATCCTGGATATCGGGATCAGCCGGGCAACAAAGGGTGCCAGGG
>JBAZQT010000085.1:0-10552 GCA_041645055.1 Methanoregula sp.
CAATTTCTTAATCGGCTGTCGCGTACCTCCGCTGATTGCTGAAAACGAGGAAATGGTCTGGAGCGATCTTTCGCTGTCCGAACCCGAACCGTTTAAGTCAGAAGTGAACCGCGAAGTGGGAAAGGCCGTATCGACACGGAATGGCAAAGTTGTGGATTTCAAGAACCCCCAGATCGTTATCATTCTCGATCCATCAACCGGGAATACGGAAGTGCTGGTAAACTCGGTCTTCTTCTATGGGCGGTACCAGAAGTTTGAGCGGGGTATCCCCCAGACCCACTGGGACTGCCGGGAGTGCAGGGGTAAGGGTTGCGAGAAGTGCAATTTTACGGGTGCACAGTATCTCGATTCCGTTGAAGAGCTGATCAGCAGGCCGGTTATTACCGCATTTGATGCAACAAACGCCGTGCTGCACGGTGCAGGACGAGAGGATATTGACGCCCGGATGGTTGGTACTGGGCGTCCGTTTATCCTTGAAGTAGTTGAGCCGAAACGGCGCACCTTGGATCTCAAGGAACTTGAAGCCGAGATCAACCGGACGGCGGAAGGGCGTGTTTCTGTTGAACTGAAACGCTGGACTGACCGGGCTGAGGTGGAAACCCTTAAATCAAACAAAGCGCATAAAAAATACAGGATCCTGGTCGAGGTTGACGGCGCATTATCAGCGGATGAGTTCGCAAATGCTGTAAAAACCTTGGAAGGCGTCACAATACAACAGCGCACGCCCCAACGGGTCGCTCATAGGAGAGCAGACAAAATCCGTGAGCGAAAAGTCCTCGCTATCGAGTGTGCAGGGGAACAGGACGGCAAATTTGTTGTCGAAGTCCTGGGCGAAGCCGGCCTCTACATAAAAGAACTCGTAAGCGGGGACTCAGGCAGAACCCGTCCGAGTCTTGCCGAGATCCTGAACAAAACGGCCCGCGTTACCAGCCTCGACGTAACACAGGTAGAAGGAATGAAGGAGGGAGATTAGAAAATGGCACATCACAATGGTCCACGAAAGAAAACCCGGTATAAGTTCAAGAAAGATTTAAGAAAGCGCGGGCTGCCGCCGGTAACCTCCGTCATCCAGCATTTCGAGATTGGTGACAGGGTGCATGTAGTGTGCGAGCCGAGCATCCAGAAGGGCATGCCCCACCGCAGGTTCCACGGAAAGACCGGAACCGTTATCGGTCAGCGCGGTCGTGCATGGCTGCTTACCATCCGCGATGGTGACGCCGACAAGACTGTTATCTCCAGACCACAACATCTAAAAGCACAAAAGTAAACTCACTGTCTAGGTGATTGGCATGAAAGTAAAGGGTATAATTAGCGAAGAGAAGGTTACGCTCCCCGAGATGCGCGGAGTCCTTTTAGCGGTAGAATCCGAACGGGTTGCCGCTGAAAAGGAGATGTCATATGAGTTCCGGCGCTGTGTAGAACATGCTAATCAGCTGACAAAGACTACGCCGGAAAAATCACATGCTCTTGTAACTGATCTCCTGAAACTGGAAAAGATGAAACCGGAGATTGCGTATCGTATCGCCAATATCATGCCAAAGACCCGCGATGAGGTCAGGGCGATCTACGCAAAGGAGCGGTTCACGCTTTTGCCCGAAGAAGTCGACACTATTGTCGAACTGGTGATGACACACTTCTGAGGTGTGGTAGTATGAAGGCGGAGAAAAAAGAGGTCAACGCGATCGTACTGGATGTGCTCATGAAGGGCCATGCTGAAGACCCCCGCCCCCAATTTAAGCGGGAACCTCTCGTGCAGGCGATGGGTGTTGAACAGTTCAAGCTTCTTGAACTTGTACCAAAACCTTCGGTTTTTATCGAGCTTCATGACCGTGTCTATATCGGCGATGCCGAACGAGACAAGGTTGAGCGGGTAAAACGCAGGATTGGCTATGAAGAACTCACTCCGACGGCACGCGGCGAACTTCCGTTTGTTATTGCAGAAGTAATTAAGGAACGCGAAGCTGATTTTGTCGCGTTCTTTAACAAGGCGATCTCGATCACGCCCCGGCTTCATATGCTGCACCTTCTCCCGGGAATTGGTAAGAAACTGATGTGGGAGATTTTAGAAGAGCGTAACAAGAAACCGTTTGCAAATTTTGCAGATATTTCGGCTCGCATAAAATCGATACCCCACCCGGAGAAGATGATCCAGGCACGTATCATCGAAGAGCTTGAGGTCAAAGATACCAAATATCACGTGTTCACCACCCGATGAAAGCCTATCACGACCAGCATTTCCTTATTGATCCCAATGCTGTACGGCGGATTGCCGACCTTGAGGATGTCCAAGGAAAAAAAGTGCTGGAAGTAGGCCCGGGCAACGGGGCACTTACCCGTGCCCTGCTTGACCGTGGTGCATTTGTCCATGCAATTGAACTTGACGGACAGCTCTGCGAGCAACTCGCCGACAGTTTTTTTGATGAAATTGAGAGCGGTCACTTAACCGTACAGCACGGGGATGCAACCCGGTGCGAACTCCCGCAGTTTGAGATGTCAGTGTCAAACCTGCCCTATTCGGTCAGTTCCAAGATCACGTTCCGCCTGCTTGATTGCGGGTTCAAAGTCGCGGTGCTGATGTACCAGAGCGAGTTTGCGGACCGGATGATTGCTCCCGCAGGCACCAAGGATTGTGGCAGGTTATCCATCATGGTCCAGACATACGCTGCAGTGCAGCGGTGTTTTGAACTTCCCCCGCAGTGCTTCTCCCCGCGCCCGCAGGTTCACTCTACTGTCGTGAAGATCTTCCCCCGTGAACCCATCTTCTTTATTGAAGACCGGAAGCGCTATGCAGATGTAGTCCGGGCACTCTTTTCGCACCGGAGAAAGACGGTTCGGAATTGTCTCAGGGGATCATCGGGGATGCTCGATCCGACATGGGTGCAGCGGGTGATTGCCGCACTGCCTCCGGAGATCCTTCAGAGCCGGCCGGAAGCGCTGTATTTAGAGGATTTTGCTACAATCAGCAATATGGCGTGAATGGGGCTGCGTTTTTCGGGTAAATACCTGTAAAGAGTGGATTTTAAAGATGGGGGCTGATGCCCCCATACCCCCACTTATGATGGATTCCGCCGCCCCCGACGGGGCGCCCCCGCGGCGGTTTAGGGGCCAGTTATCCCTTTAAACCTCCCTGCCCAGCGAGGCCCCGAAGCAGCGGCCGAGCGACCCCCAAAGGAATGTACAGGATAACGAATTATTCCGTAATCGTTATCCTGTAGGGAATACCAGCGTGATCTAGCATGAAGTGGAAAGGCTGGGAACACATCCCTCTCACGTTATCAGATCCGGTCGTGAGCCCGGAGATGAATAGGGTGGACGCGATCGCCCCGACTATCATTTCTGCCAGTCGATCCACTGATATCCCCGCATTCTATGGCGACTGGTTCATTGAACGGCTCAGGGCAGGGTATGTAAAATGGAAAAGTCCGTTTGGGGGAAGGCCGGTCTACATCTCGTTTGCAAAGACCCGTGTCTTTGTCTTCTGGTCAAAGAACCCTGAGCCCTTTCTCCCTCATCTGGATACTCTTGACTGCCTGGGATACCGGTATTACTTTCTCTACACCCTGAATGATTATACCGCTGAACGGCTCGAACCGGATGTTCCCCCGGTTGACGACCGCATTGACACGTTCATCCGGTTATCCCGTCGCATTGGCAAAGGACGTGTGGTCTGGCGGTTTGATCCATTAATCCTCGCCGACAGAATCACGGTTGCCGATCTGCTGGAGAAAGTCCGGTATATTGGCGATAGGATTGCCCCGTTTACCAGACTGCTTGTCTTTAGTTTTGTAGAGATAGAAAAATATGTAAAAGTGCAGCGGAACCTGAAATCTTGTGATTGTGCCGGTGTCCGGGAATTCACGGACGAGGACGTTGCAGAGTTCTGTACCGGCCTTGAAGTTCTCAATGAAAAATGGAACCTATCGATCACTGCCTGTGCGGAACCGAGGGATCTCTCCGTGTATGGCATTGGCAGGGGACAGTGTATCAGCTACGATCTGCTGACTCGGGAATTTGGGGATGATACGGTCTTGATGGATTTCCTTGCTCCACCCGGCCAGAAGACCCTTATCGGCTCCTATACAGCCACGGCACGGTCACGGTACCTAAAAGACCCGGGACAGCGGAATACCTGCCGGTGCATTATATCAAAAGATATCGGGCAGTATTCCACCTGCATGCATCTCTGTGCTTATTGCTATGCAAATTCATCTCCTGCCCGCGTGCGTCGGAATTATGCACGGTATTGCGAAGAAAGGGATCGTGGCATCTTCCATGATTCCATAACGGAGTAATGTAATGCTCCGGTACGTTATCAGAATTCCCGCATTATTTTAATCGCACAGAACTCGCCACACATCGTGCATTCGGCATCACCGTCCGATAATGTCCGGGCCCGGTCCGGATCCATCGAACAGCAGATCTGGCCTTCACGGTCGAGAGCCGCTCTCAGCTGCGCAATCTTTGTGTCTTCTGCTTCCCTGCCATACTTCACGGTATCCCCGATGTGTGCAGCAATCCGAAACGCAATAAGCCCTTCTTTTACTGCTGCCGGGCTGGGAAGTCCGAGATGTTCTGCGGGTGTGATGTAACAGAGGTAGTCTGCCCCGGCTGCACTCGCAATGCTTGCCCCCGCAGCGCCGGCAATATGATCGTAGCCAATCGCAACATCGGTAGGCAGCGGACCGGCAACAAAGAGCGGGAACGCGGATTTCTTCTTGTAATATTTTATCATGGGGGCGATACGATCGCTCCGGATATGGCCTCCCGCCCCTTCGATAATAACCTGCACACCAACTGCACGGGCACGGTTTGCGAGCATGATATTCTGCCGTATCTCGGCAAGTTGCATGCGATCCCTCCGATCATGGATGCACCCGCTCCGGGCTGTATTGCCCAGCGAGAGTACGATATCATGCTTCCTGCATAGGGAAAGCACCTCATCGAAATGCTGGATAAATGGATTCTCGCACTCATTCATCAGCATGAACGCACTGGTGATAGAGCCGCCTTTTGAGACCATGCCAAGGAGCCGTTTTCTCTTCTTTAGTTCCTTAAGCATCTCGCGACTGACGCCATGAATGACTACCGAGCTTATACCCTGTCCAACCTGCATCCTGAACGTGTCCATGATGTCATCAGCAGTCATCCGCTTCAGGCCATTTTCTACTACCGACTGATAGATGGGAACCGTGGTGATGGGAAGTGTCGTGTGGGAAAAAATCTCTTTTCGTATGGCATTAATATCCCCGCCCATCGAGAGATCGCTGATAGTGTCAGCTCCGAATGCCTCAGCAATTTCTGCCTTTTGAATCTCATCGTCCAGGCAAACCTTGGTAGACGATGTACCGAGATTGACATTAACCTTGGTTGAGAGACCTTTTCCTATCCCGGTATACCGCTTACCGCGTTGCATGATCACCGCACTTCCGGCTGCTATCCTTTCGCGGAGTACTTCAGGATCCATTCCTTCTTTCCGGGCAACTTCACGCATCTGCGGCGTGATTGTTCCTTCCTGTGCCTGTTCTGCCAGTGTGCGCATATTTTTCCGTGTTGTGACGGCTCCCAATATTCATGGGCGTATTTTTTAATAAAACAGATGATATTTCGTTTTAAATTGCCGGTGAGTTTATGGAATAGGGGCAATCCATTCAGGGATCTAATTTGATTTGAAGACGGAGCACATATCATAGTAGAGCATTATTCCATGTCACACGATCCAGCGCAAGTGTACCAGCCCGAAGCCGATACGTTTCTCCTGCTCGATGCCGCCAGAATAGAGGTGAAAGCGGGTGATCGTGTACTGGAAATCGGGACAGGTTCCGGACTCATCTCCCGCGAGCTGACGAAAGTATCCGATGTCGTGGCAACGGACATCAATCCCCATGCAGCGTTGTGCGCACAGTGTGCCGGGGTAAATGTGGTGCGGAGCGATCTGTTTGCCGGTATCAGGGGCACCTTCGATCTGATCCTCTTCAACCCTCCCTATCTTCCAACGCAGCCCGAAGAGCGGATCGATGACTGGCTTGAGTACGCACTGGATGGCGGTGAGACGGGTCGGGTTGTGATCGAGAGGTTCGCAGCTGAAGTGGGACGGGTGCTTGCGCCGCATGGAAGGATCCTGCTGTTGATATCATCGTTGACGGGGTTTGAGGAAGTCGTCGATCTTTTTTCCCGTCACGGATTCAAATCCGAAATGGTGCTAAAACAGAAAATTGAGGATGAATACCTGTATGTGCTGAAGATTATCCGAAATTAAAATATCACACAATCAGTCTTTTCCGCATCAGGTTAATTGCCACAATACAGAAGATCCCCGTCGCTGCCATAATCCATGCGAAATGTAGCAGTATCGTCAACGAAAACGCAGGGAGCGTGAACATCCTCATGATGGCAACGAGGTGAGTTAGCGGCAGGATGGCCAGTGCGAAGTACTGGAGACTGACCGGGAGCAGGGTAAGCGGGAAAAATGTTCCCGAGAAGAGTGCCATCGGCGTGATGAACAAAAACGACGGATAGTTCAGCGTGTCGATACCGGGTGTAACCGCGGTAAAACACATTGCAATACCGGCAAACATCAGCCCTCCCAGGAACGCGAGCGGGACTGCAAGCAATGCAGCGGGAAGGGAGATCACCCCGAAAACGGCGAGCACCGGGAGCATGATGATCACGTAGATCACGCTCCGGGTTGCCCCCCAGAGGAGCTCCCCGGCGATCACGTCCTCGATTGAGAGCGGTGTTGCGATCATCGCGTCAAAGCTCTTCTGGTAATACATCCGCACGTATGAACCATAGGTGCATTCAAAGAACGCGGAGTTCATTACGGCGATGGCGAGGATAGCAGGGGCGATGAAGTTTACGTACGGGATACCATCAATCTCTTTGATGTAGGAACCGATACCCAAGCCGATCGCAAACAGGTAGAGGAGTGCCTCTACGAGTGGGGGGAAAAAGTTCACGTGCCATGTCCTGACAAAAACCACGAGGTTCCGGTGCCAGACCTTCCATGCTCTCCCTGAAACTCCGGGTATTGAAAAGAGATGCGACATGATTTTAGTCCCGAAGGGTCCTCCCGGTAAGTTTCAGGAATACGTCTTCAAGCGTTGCGAGGCGGGTTAACATCTTTTTTGGCTGGCAGGAGTCGAGCAGGATCTTTGCGATCTCCCGGGACGAACCGGTGGCAATCTGCACGGTATCCCCGGTCACTTCGTGCGGGATGTTGTGCGCTGCAAGGCAGGAAAGGATCTCTGCACTCTTCTCCACTTCCACGATCTCCTCTCCAACATACTGCTTTACCAGGTCAGCCGGGGCACCTTCGACAAGGATTTTCCCCTTGTCCATGATAACGAGCCTGTTGCAGAGCCGGGCAGCTTCGTCAAGATAGTGTGTTGTAAGCACAATCGTGTTACCCTGTGCCTGAAGGGTTTTAAGTTTCTCCCAGATCAGGTGCCGGGCCTGCGGATCGAGACCGATGGTTGGTTCATCAAGGATGAGCAGATCGGGGTTATTAACAAGCGCCCGGGCAAGTATCAGCCTTCGTTTCATCCCACCGGAGAGTTTTTCAACCTCGACATTGCGTTTCTCCTGCAGCTGGACAAACTCGAGCAGTTCGTCTGATCTTTTCTGTGCCGAATCTGTGGGGATATCGAAATAGCCTGAATAGGTAATGAGGTTCCCGAAACAGGTGAAATCAGGGTCAAGATTGGTTTCCTGCGGAACCACGCCAAGGCGCTGTTTGATTTCGGCCGGGTGTATGTCTGGATCCACGCCAAACACTGAAAGCATGCCGGATGTCCGGGGTGAGACGCATGCGATCATCTTCATGGTCGTGGTCTTGCCTGCGCCGTTTGGGCCCAGGAATCCAAAAACCTCGCCTTTTTTTACAGAAAATGAGATACCATCGACAGCGACAAGCTCGCCAAAGTTTTTCCTGAGACCCTGTGCTTCAATGATGGCGGTCAATGAATTTCTCCCTTAAAACAGTGATTTGTGCGGGAGTGAATAAATACCCTCATACAGTGCAATGGATTAGCAGACAAAAGTGTGATTGGATTTCCATTCATAAATTGTGTGAACGGTGTTTATGGATTATTTTTAGTGAGCTTATGGATAGCAGCCTGGGCTGAATTGCGAACATCAGAAAAGGGATCGTCAAGCAGTGGTGTGAGCGGCTGGATTGCTCTTTTGTCACCCAGTTTTCCCAGCACTTCAGCGGCCCCGATTCTGACTGTCATATCCTTATCTTTGAGGCATCTTATGAGCGGGCTAACGGCAGCCGGATCCTTAATCTTTCCAAGTGCCGCGATCGCCGCGGAACGGATACCGGGTTCGGGATCATCAAGTGCAGTAATCAGTGCAGGTATCGCATCTGAATCACCTAACCGGCCAAGAGCCTGTACAATCTCGCATCGTACAGCAGTGTGGGGATCAGAAAGAGCAGCAGCCAGCGGTAGAATTGCAGACAGATTACCCGATTTTCCGAGTTCCCCTGCAGCAGCCTGACGTTTTTTTACCGTAGACGCATGCAGATCCGTTACAAGCGATGAAATGTCTTTCATAAAACGAGGGTGTATTTCTGGTTAATGTTCGCACTCGTAGCCGGACTCGTACGCTGATATGACTTTTTGTGCAACATCTTCAGAGAGCCGGTCATGCACGAGATGTACAAATGCCTCGACATCTTCGACAGGAAGACACCCCATGCTCTCCTCTCCCTTTTGGATCATGTCGGTTATGTAGGTCAATTCCTCATCATTGAGCCGGTTTATCCGCTGAATAAAATCATTGCTGTCTTCGGCAAAGTGGTTTGAGACCGGTGGCAGGATGGAGTGGAACATATGGCCCGAACCAGAACAGGTGAGCTCCCCACATTCCGGTGCGAGTTTTTTTAAGATTTCGATGTCTTTTTCTGACAGTTCCCGTGGCATGATTTTAGTATCCTGTTTAATCATTTCTTTGGCTTTGGAATAAATGTGCGTGAAGGGCACCTGTCGCTCTCACGATCGGGAGTGGTCTCGCCATTAATTCGGCACTCTCCCCGTTCCCTGGTGATTTGGGTATAACTGATGCAGTCGTCGCAGGTTGGCATATACTTCCCGTTCGTTAATGTACATTATATTTGTACTGTTGATAATACATGAAAAAAGAGGTAGAGATTAGAAATATTTACCCAGCCAGTTTTTGATGCCTGCAAAAAAGCCGCTGGATTTTCCCGAGCTGGATGATTTCTTTCCTGATCGGGGTTGCATCGTTGTAGTGGGACGGGAAATTGTACGCCGGGGTGCCGGAGCTTCCCTTATGGGGATATCCCGGAGAGTACCCTGTGGTGCATCGCCTTCAGATTCGAAACCCCACGCAAAACCGATCTTGTATGCCCTTTCATTCTGGCGGATCCAGTTCGCTGCGTTCATGTATCCACGATCTTCGGCTTTCTTGATTGTATCCTCGTGATCCTGGGTGAAATGGATCTCACGTTGAAGGGCGGTTAACTCCTCATATACCTTTCCGGGGACCTTGATCTTTTCTCTGCCCATAACTCCTCATATAGGGTTATGCTGGGATACGATATTTAATGTTTCCTTATAAAAACGCCGAAAATACGGGTCAATTGGTATCCGGGTGATAAGAATCGGTTAAAATGTGCAATCCACAGAAGATTGATACGTGTACCGGGCAATTGAACATTACAGGGACCTTGGTGAGAAAGAATGGTTAAAGTGATCTACGAAGGGGACGATTTCAAACGTATGTTAAGGACGGATTTGCAGAAACTTGAACGTCTTGTTGAAGCAAAAAAATTTGGTATCTTTGAAGTGGACTACAAGGAAGGAAAGATCAAGGTGGAAATAAAAAAGAAAGGAAATGATGTAGTAGTAAAACGTTGGCGACCGGTCTGATCTAATCTTTTTGAAATTTTTCCATCTGTATTCTGTTTGTATCAGAATGATGAACGTGTATTAATTACAGGTAATGAAAAATTGATGAATCTAAAATAAAGATCAGATCTCTTTTTTATAATCAGAATGCACTTTGGGCATCTTCATTTTCTGTGCTTTCTGGATCTTTTTTATGGTCTCTTCGGTAGTCCGTATGACTTTTTCTTCGGCAGATAATCCGCTTCCTGAATCAGGCTCCTCTGTTTTTTTCAAAAGGGCTTGCTGGTACTCTTCAGAAGAAATGCCGATCTTCTTTAATTCAATTCCCGTAAAAAAACCCTGCAGGTATTTTACATAGTGTTCCGGGCATACGGGAAGTGTGCAGTCTGCTCCTGCGGTCTTCCCACTTACCGGCATAAGCGTGCCGGTTACTTTCTCCGGCTGCCGGCAGATGCAGCAGCGGTAGTGGTGCTTTTTTCGGATTGCATCAAATTCAGCGCTGTCAGTCATGTTTGATCTCTTTTTTAAATAACCTGAAGTTATCATGATTTCAGAATCAGTCAAAATCGGATGCTGCTATGGGGATTCGAACCCCAGTCGCGAGCGTGAGAGGCTCGCATGATTGGCCGGACTACACTATAGCAGCGCAATTGCTCAATAACTTGGGCGATATTTTTACT
>JBAZQT010000009.1:0-55729 GCA_041645055.1 Methanoregula sp.
GCTTCCTTTACGCAAACGGCATTTTTCACAAACTGCTGTTCCACGTCAACGTAATCGACAAGGGAGATGATCGGCCTGATCTTCTTCTCCCATTCCTTACCGTCACCAAAGAACTGCCCGCCTTCCCGCCCGGAGCGCAGGGTTCCGATTATGGGGAGCGAACATTCCTTTTTACACAGCTGCACCAGCTTCTTCGGATTGCCGTCCATCAGGTCAAACCTGAGCTCAATCATATCGGCACCCTGCTCCTGTGCACGGGACGCCTGGAGCGGATCCGTGAGCGCTGCAACGATCTTCATGTACCGTGGTGTTGGCCGGCAATTCACAAAAAGATACCCAAGAGACACGTTCTGGCGACCACTACGGATTTTAGTATAACCCTCACTGTTCCAGCGGACCGGTAAAAGATATTAAGGAAATCCGTCAAGGAAATCACCACGGATCCATTATTATCCTGATTGTTTCGGAGGGTCTTCCAGAAGATACCTGTTTATCCCCTTTAAAGCAATACATCTATCACAGTCATGGCAGGCAACGCAATCCCCCCGTATATCCACCAGTTTATCGGCGCAATAATAAAATGCGTAAGTCTTGTCATTATTATTCCCTGTGCAGCTGCATTTCTCTTCTCCCAATCTATTCCGGCAACACTCGCGATTATCACAAGCACACTGATTATTGAATATGGTGCAGCGCCGATCGGCATCGGTCTCGGCCTTCATCCCGTATTTGTTCTTCTGATCCTTACCTCTGTAGCATTGGGAATCACCCTGTTCATGTTCGATATCTTCGACACCATGGGCATGCATTCCGAACGGGTAGCACGGTTTCTTGCACGTTCAGAAGAGAAGGCAAAACAATTCCCCTACCTTTCACGGTACGGAATCTACGGGCTCGTTCCCTGTGTCCTCACCCTTGGTCTCTATGTTTGCCCGCCACTTTCGTGGGCACTTGCATGGCACAGGAATCGATCTATCCTCCTGATCATGGGAGGGTTTGTCGGCATCTCGGTAATCCTTATCCTGTTAACACTCGGATTGTTCAGCATCATCTTTCATTGAGAGGAGAACTTCTTGTCCGACCATTCCCGCACACCTGTAAAAAAAATCCTGCCCGAGCTGCTCGCCCCCGCCGGTTCACCCGAAGCGTTCCGGGCCGCAATTGCAGCCGGTGCTGATGCAGTCTACCTGAGCGGTAAGCGGTTTGGCGCACGGAAATTTGCCGCCAATTTCTCGGATGCGGAGATCGAAGAGTCGGTCAGTTTTGCCCATCCCCGTGGTGTGCGGGTGTACGTAACGGTCAATACGCTCATTCATGCCCGGGAGATCGCAGGCACGATTGACTACCTTATCTGGCTGTACTCAATAGGTGTTGATGCGGTTCTCATCCAGGACATCGGAGTCGCTGCGTTAGCACGGGAGATTATTCCCGGTCTCGTCATCCATGCCTCCACCCAGATGACCATCCACAATGCAGATGGAGTGAGGTGGGCGGCAGAACAGGGATTTTCCCGGGTCGTGCTCGCCCGTGAACTCTCACTTACTGAAGTGGAGCGGATCGCTCACGATACCAAGGATACCGGCATCGGACTCGAAGTCTTTGCCCATGGTGCGCTCTGCTACGGGTATTCCGGGCAATGTCTCCTCTCTTCTGTTATTGGTGGCAGGAGCGGGAACCGGGGTATGTGTGCCCAGCCATGCCGGAAACCTTACACACTCATCACCGCTGCAACCGACTCCTATGGCAGACCGGAAAAGATGCAGCCACTTCCATCCCGGGGGCAGTATCTCCTTTCACCAAAAGATCTCTGCACGTACCGGCACCTGCCGGCTCTTGTCGCTTCACCCATTGCCTCGCTCAAGATTGAGGGGCGAATGAAATCACCGGAGTATGTGGCGGTAGTTGTAGCAGCATACCGGCGGGCTCTTGATGCTATTGCTGCGGGAACGACTCCCCCTCCTGATGAGATGAATAATCTCCTTCTCGCATTCAACCGTGGTTTTACTGCCGGGTATATCTTCGGCGATCGACACAAGGCACTCATGGGCAGGGATGCACCCGACAACCGGGGATTATATATCGGCAGGGCCAGCCGGTACGACGCAAAAACAAGAACTGCATCCATCAGAATCGAGAACGATATTTTTCCAAAGCCGGGAGACGGGCTGTTTTTTGCCGGACACGACAATTTTACCAGACAGGATCATTTTACCGGACAGAACCGTATTACCAATAAGGACAATTTTACGGCACAAGACCATATCACCGGACAGGACAGTTTTACTAGACAAGACCGTATCACCGGAAAGGACCGTTTTACCAGACAGGATCGTATTACCGGAAAAGACACGTTAACCGGGCAGGAAAGACCGGAAGAGCAATTCGGGTTCTCTCTCAATACCGTCCCTGTCCGGACGAAAGGGGAGATCCAACTTCCTGTCCCGCAACCGGTCAGTCCGAACACCAGGGTATACATCACGTCATCCGTGGATCTGGCAGCCCATGCCCGGCAGATCATCAGTCACCCCTCCACCATCCTGCGTCATCCGGTGCCACTCGATCTTACCGTTTCTGTTGATGACCGCGACAGACTTTCCCTTGAAGGTCGTATCCATCCGGGAAACGATCGGGAAATCATCGTCTCCCATTCACCGGATATCACTCTTGTACCGGCCGAATCCCGCCCGCTCACCGCTGAACTGATGGAGCAGCAGATGAGAAAGAGCGGGGGAACACCGTTTGTCATCGAAACGGTGATGATGCAGCACCTTGGCAACCTGTTCGCCCCGCTGGCGGAACTGAACCGGGCACGCAGGGAGTTCCTTACCTTCGCTGAATCAGAACTTGTGGCAGCATCCCGCCCATCCAAAGAACAGGTAGAGCGTGCAAAATCCCGCTGGCAGGATAAGGCAGCTGATTATCCCGAAGCAACACCGACTGCGTCCCCTGTCAAATCCGCATCCCCGCTCAGTCTCGCGGTCTATGCCGATTCGCTTGACGCGGTTCGCATGGCAGCGGAGTCGGGGTGTGACCGGGTATATTTCGAACCGGATATCCCGGTTGAAGGGATGTCTTCGTGCTGTAGCCATCCTGTGCATAGGGGAACAACAGAACAAATCCAAACTGCCATTGAACTCTGCCGGGCCCATAACATCTCCCTTGTCTGGAAACTCCCCCGGATAACCCGGACTGCATTTACCGACACGGTTCTTCCGTTAGTGCCGCAGACAGCAGAAATGGGAATAGCCGGTATCATGGTTGAAAATCCCGGCATGATTCATGCAATCCACACGATCGCACCGCTCACAACAATCTCCGGCTCTACCGGGCTCAATGTGTTCAACCATGCAACGGCAGGAAAACTATCTTCGCAGGTACAGCTGCTTACCCTGTCACCGGAACTCTCGCGGGAAGAATGCAGGTTGTTAATTTCTGCTGCCCGTAAGCAGGGACTTGATACATCATTTTCCATGATTGTGCAGGGAATTATCGATGCGATCATCTCTGATGACTGTCTTCTCGAACCCCACCAGCATTGCAGGGGTGATGCCGGAAAACAAAACGAGGTATTTTACGGCATCCGGGACTCTACCGGCCACCTGTTTCCGATCCGCATCGATAATGAATGCAAGACCCATATCGGCAACTCTGCTGAGCTCTGTCTTGTGGATCACTTGCCTGAAATCATCGACATGGGCATCAGTGAAGTGGTGATTGATGCCCGGGGACGAACCGAAGCTTACGTTTCTGAGATGACGCGCATCTACCGCACAGCAATTTCCGCAATTTCTGCAACGCCAGCCCGGACAGCAGGAGCAGAAAAGCAGGTACAGGCACTCAAAGACCGGATTAAAAAGATCTCTCTGGGAGAGATCACCGCGGGTCATTTCATACGAGGGCTCAAAGAATCATAAAAAGCCGGCAATGCAGGTACTGGTTTTTTTTAACAACCTTCATCAGGTAAAAAATCGCAATCGTCTAATCAGGACTCAATCATAAGGAGTGTCAGATATGCCTTCACCACTGATCCTTGTCAACCTCAAAACGTACCGGGAGGGAATGGGCAACCGTGCCCACATGATCGCACAGGCAGCAGAACTCGTTGCGCGTGAAAGCGGGGTTACCATTGGTATCGCACCATCCTATATTGATCTTCACCCGCTCAGTCACCACTTTGACATCCCGGTCTATGCACAGCATGTGGACGGATGTGAACCCGGTGCAAACACCGGGCATATAACCGTCGATGCAATCAAGACTGCCGGTGCAGCAGGATCACTCGTAAACCACTCGGAGCGGCGCCTCACTCTTGCGGATATCGAAGCTTCGGTCAGGGGCCTTGCAGCCCACGACCTTATGTCGGTGGTCTGTACAAACAATGAATTGGTCAGTGCTGGTGCCGCGGGACTCGGACCGGACTATGTGGCAATCGAACCGCCGGAACTCATCGGAAGCGGGGTCTCGGTCTCAAAGGCGAACCCGGATATTATAAGGCGTTCAGTTGCCGCCGTGCATGCAGTAAATCCATCAGTAAAAGTGTTGACCGGGGCAGGTATCCAGTCAGGGGAATGTGTGAAGATAGCAGTAGATCTCGGTACTGACGGCGTACTGCTCGCATCAAGCGTGGTAAAAGCCAAAGATCCGGGCGCGATTCTCCGGGATCTTGTATCAAAACTCTGAAAAGTAAAAATCCTTAATCTTCTTTTAAGAGGGTTGTATTATTTGTGGAGTAAATACCAGGCTCCGACAATTACCACAAATATCACAACGCCGATTCCGATTACGGTCATACTGCTAATCTCATTTGATTCTTCTCCCATGTGAAACACATTCCCGGGATGTTAATCAACGACAGGTAATCATTTTATTTTTGTATAAATATGTTCCGGGAATGCTACGATAAGGTCCTTGTGGGATTGTCACAGGTCCTGTAAAAAAAGTGATGCTATTGAATAATGGTGAATCGATCAGACAATCAGCGAGATCAGGTCATGTTTGGTAATAACGCCACGGACAATCCTGCCCTCCACAACCAGCACCGCGTGATTCTGCTGGAGGATATTGATCACGGTCTCCACATCCATGTCCGGAGGAACCGTAGGAAATCCCGGTTCCATAAAATCCCTGACAATAAACAGGTGGGTCTTGTGAAGGCGCTGCTGCTCGATTGCCTTTACAATCACGGTCTCTGAAATACATCCAACCGGAGAACCGCGTTCAATGACCGGCAACTGTGAGATATTATTCTTCTCAAAGATCTCGACGGCTCGGGTGATTGCATCCTGGGGCTGGACCGAAAGCACCGGCATATGCATTATCTGCGCTGCCTTGATCTTCTTGGGCTCAGCACTGTTGAGCACCACAATGATCTTGTTGAGCGTGCTTACACGGGGGTCCACATTTCCTGCTTCAATCCGTGCAACCATCGACTGGCTGATACCGGCGCGTTTGGCAAGCTCAGTCTGTCTCATGCCAAGAGATTCGCGGCGGGTCCGGAGTTCTTCGGGGGTTGGAATATGCATTCTGATTACTGATGGTTATTAAAAGTAATCAATCTTATGTTCGCTTCAATATATCATGGACTAATACTGTTCTCGTTGAACTACCCTTCCAGACAATAACACTTAATACCACATTGCATGTATCCATTGGATAAGGAAAAGAACCCATGTCACGTCACCTGATCCCGGAAGCAAAGGGGTATGAGATTTTACAAAAGATCGGCGTACCGATTCCCCGGTATGCATTTGTCAGAAATATCACTGAGGCGGTATCTGCTGCCGAAATGACGGGATTTCCTTTGGTTTTGAAAATAGTCTCTCCCCAGGTTGTCCATAAAAGCGATGCCGGCGGCGTGATTACCGGTATCCGGAATAAAGAAGTCCTGCTGGGAGCGTATGACAAGATCCTCAGCAATGCCCGGAATTATGATCCAACCGCAACGATTGAAGGGATCATGGTCGAGCAGCAACTCGAAAAAGGACTTGAGATCATCATTGGCGGGAGGATCGACCCGGCGTTTGGAAAAGTGATCACCATTGGCATGGGGGGGACACTGGTCGAACTGATAAAAGATGTATCTATACGGGTGCTCCCGGTAACTACAACAGACATCAATGCCATGCTCCACGAACTCAACGGGTACCGGCTTATCAAAGGATTCAGGAATGAACCACCCCGTGACAAGGAAGCATTGGTCAACCTCATCGATACGATTGCACGTTTTTTTATGGATAGCACAGAAATCGTTGAGTTCGATATCAACCCGGTATTTCTCTATGAGCACGGGGTGTGTGCAGTGGATGCCCGGTTCTATATGGAGGATACCCCCTTTACGGAAACAACAGAACCCGCCCGGCCACTTACCGGCGAACTGCTCAACATCAAATCCATCGCATTGATTGGTGCATCTGCTGAACCCAACAAGGTAGGCTATGCGGTCCTTCGCAATCTCCTTGCGTTTCCCGGAACGCTCTACCCGGTAAACCCGAAGTACCCCCAAATCCTTGGCCGGACCACCTACCCTTCACTCACGTCGATCCCTGGTCCGGTCGATGTTGCAGTCGTTGTTGTCCCGGCAAGAGTTGTCCCATCGATAGTAGAAGAAGCCGGGAAGAAAAAAATCCCCCTCGTGGTGATCATCTCTTCGGGATTCCGGGAGAGTGGGCTAGCGGGAAGTGAATTAGAAGATCGTGTCACTGCCCTTGCAAAACAATACAATATCCGTATTATGGGTCCCAACTGTTTAGGGGTCATGTTCCCGCACCAGGGAATCAATACTACCTTTGATCCGGTCTCGCCAAAACCCGGAAACTTAGCCTTCCTGTCCCAGAGCGGGGCGATCATTACCACGATGGTTGACTGGAGCCTGCCCGAAGAGATCGGATTTTCCGAGGTAATCAGTGTTGGTAACCAGGCAGATCTCACGTTTGAAGACTATATCCAGTTTGCCGCCGGTGATCCAGACACAAAAGCCATAATTATGTATGTAGAGCAGATCCGAAAAGGGCGGCGCTTCATGGAGATCGTCCGGAAGGTCACGCCAAAAATGCCGGTTGTAGCGATAAAAGCCGGCTCGTCAAAAATTGGCCAGATGACCGCTGCATCCCATACAGGTTCGCTCGCGGGCAGTTATGACGTGTACCAGGCAGCATTCTGGCAATCCGGGGTCATCCCTGCTCGATCCATGCGGGAAGCATTCCAGACCGCTGAACTCCTCGCATCCGAAGGGTATCCCAAAGGAATACGTGCGATAGTAATCAGCAATGCCGGCGGTTTTGCGGTCCTGTCTTCCGATTACGCAGAGATGATGGGTATCGAGTTGGTTGAGTTTCCCCAGACGGTCATCAAAGAACTCGACTCCATCCTGCCCGTGGACTGGAACCGGCGCAACCCCATCGACATGGTTGGGGATGCAAGCGCAGACCGGTTTGCACGTACGTTTGATGTGATGATCCACAACCAGGAACTC
Organism: Methanoregula sp.; assembly: GCA_041645055.1. Classification (GTDB taxonomy): domain Archaea; phylum Halobacteriota; class Methanomicrobia; order Methanomicrobiales; family Methanospirillaceae; genus Methanoregula. The sequence continues at coordinate 7,472 of JBAZQT010000009.1, forward strand.
TGGGATATTGCCTTTATTATCGCCGTGCCATCTGCTATCTCCGATCCTATTCGTGTCGCAAACGAGCTGGTCCGGTTCTCAAAAAGCACGCACAAGATGATTGTCGGATGTATGATTGGCGGCGATTCGATGAAGACACCGCTGCGGATATTGAGGGATTCAAATATACCGAATTTCCCGGATCTCGAAGATGCGTTTAAGGCTGTAGGAAATATCTGCCGGCATATCTGCTGGGAAGAGTTCCACGGGCGCCGGTGCAGTAACGACAATAAGTGACCGTTCGATCGATCGGAATTACAGCGTGATCTTCTTTAAGATCTGACCGTTCCGGAAGATTGAAATCACGCCACCACTCTGGGAGACAACGATACCCACCGTTTTGGTTACCTGTGTAATAGCGGCTACCGAGTTATGCCGCGTACCCATTCCCCCGGGGAGTTTTACGCTGCTTGTGTCAACGGTAATGTAACGTCCCACGGAGTCTACGAATCCATCCCCCGTGATGACAAAAGCGCCATCGAGCTGGGCCAGTGCCTTGATATTTTCCTTGAGCCCCGGGTTTGTGACAAGACGGGCCTCGGGTTTGTGCCCTTCGAAGGGGTTTAAGATGATCTGGCGGGACTTTTCCAGCACATTTTTGGTATCGCCGATAAGAAATGTCGTGCCGACCGGTTTTCCTTCCCTGCCCTCGATCGAGATCTCCGTGCAGATGTGAAAGACCGCATCAAAGACTTCTTCATGCACATCGCTGTCTGCTATAACGAGATCCTTCCAGGTATCCGTGCTAATACGCACTACGCCGTCCCGTTTCCGGTCCGTGATGTCGTGACCTATACAGAGAATCTCCACAATATGGCCCATGTCATCCCGGATGGCTTTGTTGATCCAGGCGATCCAGACCCGGTCACCATTGCGCCGGACATTTTCATTCACGTTGACGGCATATCCTTCGGCATTGAAACCGAGATCATCGGCCATCATCGAGAGATCGTTACCGGAGCGTGTCTTTGCCGGAACAATCGTGCTGTTCACGTTCTTGCCAATCACTTCGTCACTGGAATAATCAAAGAACGTGAGAGCATAGTGGTTGAAGAAGGTGATAGTACCCTGCATGTCCATCCGTATGATGATGCTCTGGGTATTCTGCACTACCTCGCGGTACTTTGCTTCACTCTCCTTTAACGCATCGGCAATTTTCTGTTTTTCTGAAATATCGGTTACGACAAACGTTCCGCCTTTACTGATATCATGGGGATCAAGAGGCAGTACCTGGAGTTGGCAGGCCACAATTTTTTTATCCCGTTTCACAAACTGCCAGCTCGCATGCGATACTCCCTGTACATCCCGTTTAATCTGCAATTCACGGGCAAGGAGATCATATTCATCGGGAGAAGAAAGAAAGGTCCGAAGCTCTTTTCCCACCAGCTGCGACTCTTCAAAGCCGAGCATTGCCGGGAACTGGCGGTTGACCCACTCGATGATGCCGTTTCTTGCCTGGAAAATACCCAGCGGGGTTGCAGAGAGGATGGTGGCAAGCTGCTCATTCTGGGCCTTGGTCTCGCGCTCGGTTTTTTTGCGCAGCAGGGTTTGTTTGATCAGGTTGACCATCTCAAAAACCTGCGGGCGGATGTCACCGGTCTTGGGGAACGTGATCTCGGTTCCGTGGGCGACTTCCATGACAGCAATTTTTCCCGGACCCCGCCGCCCGAGTAATATCACCGGGGTTACATTTCCTATAGATTTGAGATATTTTATGAATTCGATACCATTCATATCCGAGACGAACTCAATGCCATTTACATCGGGCTGCTGCTCGTAGGCAACGACCACATCGTAATTGCGTCCTTTGAGTTTCTCTATTGCCTGTTTTAAGGAATGAGCATTATCGATCTTGATCTCACCGGTCTTTTCTAATAACGAGCGCACCTGTGCGAAAAGATCCGTGGAGTCATCGATAAATAAAACAGATATCATCGGGGATCTCCCGGAAGAAATTGTGTTAAATTCACTAATAACAGGTGGATGGCTGAATGATAAATAGTTGTTCCAGAATACGAGCTGGAGTAAAAGGTTAAAAAAAATCGGATGTAAAAAAAATTATTCGGTGTGCTGGACAATTGCCAGCTGGTACATCCAGTCCATGAGCGGGTTGCATTCCTCTACAACGCACTCAAGTTCGCAACCGATACAGGGAATTAATTCATCACCGGCAAGCAGATCGCAGGGATTGACCGGCATCTGCCGGCCTTTTAAGAGATACGTCTTGATCCCGTCTTTTTTGAATTCGATCCGATCGATGAGTTCGCCCTCTTCAAGTTTCTTGACAATGCGCGAACACTTCCGGCTATCAACACCCAGCTCTTTCCAGAGCTCGCTCTGAAGAATGCCTTCAGGTTTTGACTGAATCAGTTTCAGTGCTTCATCTACAGGATCGTCCATCAGGTCTCACCATTGATCATTTCAGATAACCGGCGCGATGGTCAGGATATTGTTGCCCCGGATCACAACGGTTCCAAGGCTCCTGCCCCGCTGGTTATCAACAAACTCAATCGTCTCGTCCATGTGGATGTTTAAATATTCATCCACCGCAACGAGGCGGCCCTGCAGTTTCCTGCCTTCGTCTTTGATCTCTACAGATATTTTTGAATCCACGAGTGCAAACACTTTTTTTATTGGCAAAACAATTCCGTTAACCATCTGCCCTAATTTGGGATGTAAGATAATTAAAGTTTGCTCATTGCACTATTCCGAAGTCCAATTCCGGAATCTTTTGCAATGCCGGAATTTTTATGCCAATTATGCCGGACAGGATAATTTTTTTAAAAAGTTAGAACCGTTTATCCACAAGTATCTGCATAGTTTCAAAAAGGATACTGCTATCCTTAATGCCCTTTGTCGATTAAAACATATCCGGAGAAGACAGCTATGGTCGCACTGACAACGGAGATCAAGGAGTCGCTTACCTGGACAAAAACTGTGTTCCTGGCGACATCATCAAAGAACCGTGTGCCAAACGTCGTCCCGATCGGGGCATTCAAGCTCCTCGACGATGAAACCCTGCTCATATCGGACCAGTTCTTCCACAAGACCATGCAGAACATGGTAGAGAACCCGGTGATTGCTCTCTCTTGGTGGGGAGAGAAGGGAGGTTTCCAGATCAAGGGGCCGGTGACCATCCACACGAACGACGATATTTTCAGGCAGGATGTGGCGTGGATGAAGGAAATCAGGCCCAATCTCGCACCGAAGTCCGCGGTTGTTATGAAGATTGCAGAGGTCTATCACGTGAAGCCCGGAGCCGATGCCGGGAAGAAGATACTCTGAAGTAATTTCAATTGTTTCAGAGATTCAAATGTGGGGATTTAGATATTAACAGCCAATTTTTTTTTAATTAATTCACAGGCAGCAGTGTGTTATTAAAAAATAGTTCTTCGCTGTTTAATAGTGGAAATCGTGGGGAAAATCAATAATTTAGAATTTATGATGTTCCCTCGCCTCAGGGCCTCTCCGAGGCACGGCGGGGCAAGGGGGTTTCAATATTTTGTACCTAAAACCGCCGCGGGGGCGCCCCTTCGGGGGCGGCGGCGTTCATCTTATGCGGGGGTATGGGGGCATCAGCCCCCATTTTTGTAACCAATCCGATACATGCGTTACCCGCTAAAAAGAAAACTCAAAAAAATTATTCCCCGATAGGTTCCCAACGGCCGCGGAACTGTTTCTCAATTCCCGGTAACGTGGTATATTCCATCTCTTCTAAAGAAAGCCGGTGAGGCTCAAAGGGGCCCTGGTCCCGTATCATGTCGGCAAGCTCATTACAGCGTGCCCGGACGCGGTCAAACCCGACATCATCAAACATATCAGCCGGGCCGATAAGTTCGCCATTACAGATCTGGAAACCCAGACAGATGCATCGCGGCGGGCCATCAAACCGGGTCATGTTGGCATCGCAGACACCGACCGGCATGAACGGACCGTGATGGGATCCCCGCATCCAACCGGCAACGATGGTCGGGGTGCAGAACGGTTCGATCACTTCCCCGACTGAGGGAAGTCCGCTCTGGGCACGGACAATCATAACCGGATCATCCTTACCTACGTACCTGCCAGCAGTAAGATTCAGTTTCTCCGTGCTTGTCGATGCGGCAATCATACCGTCTTTTCTATAAACATACTTGACCACGTAACGAGAACAAGCACCAATGTACGAGAGAAGAGTGTAAGTCTCTTCTGGACATTTGAACGTGATACGCCGTTTCTTGATAACATCGTGGACTTCAAAGATGAAGCCTTCATGCATGCTGGGATCGATAACCAGACCGGACGTGTTGAACGGATCGGCAAAGATTTTGTACAAGAAGAAGTTCCATGCACCGGGTTCTGTTTTATCTGCCATGAATATGAGAACCGGATCAGATCCCCTTTCCTCAAATTCCATCTCTGCAACACCGGGTCCAAGCCCCCTCACATTACCAGAGAATGCATCGGAGAGCATATCCTGACCTGCCCCATAGAGCTTCATGCTCTTTGCAATTTTTGTGCATTCCATGAAAACGTCCCATGCCAGCTTATGGACATTTTCATCATCCACGCCATGGGCATGCGTCATGATCAGTTCAAGGTCATCGCCGCAGTGCGTGACAAAGGAATCGATGAGGAGCTTGCCCTTTTGCTCCTTTAACATCTTTGCTGCTTTTTCCAAAAGCTTCGGGTGTGTGCGGGAGTGCCCGGGAAAACTTCCCACATCCGCTTTAATCACAGAAATCGTCGTTTTTGGCATGAGAGATCACTGTATAGAATCTCTCTCCTGTATAAAAAAATGGCGCTGGTTTATTTTTTCATGGCCTTTCTTACGACAGAGGCAGAACCATACGCACTGAATGCTTTGAAAAAGACGAGACTTTCCGCATAAGCCATTGCCCGGATTGCCTGTTCGGTATCTTCATCTACGGAATAGATCTGTTTGAAAAATTCCTTTATGGCCATTTTGCAGTTCCCGTCAAACACCTGTTTGTCCTTTTTCCCGGGATTTAACGGACGGTATTTCTGGAGTGTCCATTCCTGGATCTCTTTATAGAGAGCGGGTTCGTACACCTTAAAGATATCAAAGACTACGTCCTGCCAGAAGGTTCCGACATTTCCTTTTATGATATCTCCTTTCGGGAAATGCTGGTTGATGAGATCCCGGGGAGTGCCGGTGATACCGTGCTGGGCAATGCCAACATGGAGGTTGTTATCCCGCAATGCTTTTGCAACCGCCTTTGTCTGCGGGATATCGATAGAGAGCTGTTCGACAACGTTTCCCGCCTCATCATATACATGCCCGTGCGTACTTCCGTTTGCAATCGCAATCACCTGCGGAGATACATCGTTCTCCTGCAGGGCTTTGATGAATTCGACTGCTTCTTCTGGCTTTGTCAGGATAAGTCCCTGCCCGTCTTTCCGGCCAATCTCCCCGACCTCCACTTCAAGGCCGAACTCTTTACCTTTCATCTTGTTCTTTATGTGGTGGGCCAGGTCTGTGGTCGCAAGAATATTCTTTTCGAGTTCCTGCCGGACATTTTTTCCATCGAAATTAAAGAGATGGGAGGCATCGATAGCAAACGACGTATACCCGGCTTCAATCTGGGCATCGATCAACTGTTTGGTCCCTGCAATCTCTTCAGGAGAACCGGTTTTTACCGAGATGTGATCTGCGTGGAGTGCCCAGATGTCGAACCCTACTGCTTTTGCAGCTTCGTTCATTTTTTCTGAGAATGTTTTTGGGGTAAACCCGGTATACCCGCCTTTTAAGTCGCATTCAGACCGGGCAAGCTCCATAAATACTGCAGAATCGGTATCCTTTGCAGCCTTAAAAATTCCCTCTGCTACGGTTGCAATCCGAATATTTGCAGCCATGATAATTGTTTTTTTGCCGGAGATACCACCCAGTATTGTTGAACCGGGGATTGGACCAAAGGTGTTCTGCTGCATAGATCTTCACTCCTGTTTAAAGCACTCATCACGCATAAACGTTTCAATCAGCCGTATCTCTTCTTTACCACCGACATAGATGGGGGTGACATCGTCAATCCCGGTCGGTTGTAAATTCAGGATATCGGCCTTTCCATTGCTGATTGCTCCCCCGGCTTCACAGATGATCTTACCCATGGGGTTTGCTTCATAGAGCAATCTCAGTTTTCCTTTTTCCCTTCCCTTAAAACCGGGATAGGTAAACACGCCGCCCTTATGGAGAATCTGGTGGACGTCGGCAACAAAGCAGCCACTGAACCGGAGTTTATATCCTGAATGCTCGAGTTTCTCTATCCATCGTGCGTGAGCAGGGAGGTAATCCCGCCTGAGAGCACCGGGTGCGTATATTTTCCCTTCCGGAATTTTAAGATCCTCGTGCCTTAAGTAAAATTCACCATTATCGTCGAGGGCAAATTCATGGACTCCTTTTCCGGTAGTAAAGGTAAAGGTAGTCAGGGGACCGTAGAGGATGTACAGGGCAGCAATCATTGTCGCGCCCTTTTCAAGCACGTGACCGGGATAGACGCCGATGATAGAACCCGTACAGAGGTTTACATCGATAAGCGATGATCCGTCAAGAGGATCGATAACAACCCCAAAATTGTTCTTCGGTTTTTCAACTTCGATGATCTTATGCTGCTCTTCGGTTGCGATATACCGGACAAGATGTGCCTTTTGTAATCCGGAGATGAACACATCATCCGCGTACATGTCGAGAGCCATCTGCTCTTCGCCGTACATATTTTTGGTCTTTTCATCTGCCGGGGTCTTCCTGATAGAACAGAAAAATCCTTTTTTTACCTGTTGGGCCTGTTGAGCCAAAAAGAGGATTAACTCTTCTAAGTTTTTTTCTGTCCCTGCACGGACAAGGAAATCTTTGAGTAGCATTTTTACATCCTTCCTCTAAACCAAAGAGTTAGTAAACCTGTTGATTATCCAATTGGATTTTTTAATTATCTGTGTAGTCGTATGATTCCGTGGTTTATCAGGATTATTATCCTGCTGTAAAGTAAGGGCCTATTTCCCCCGTCCCTTATCCATGAGAAACAGTCACAGTCATTACGTCACATCCTTGCTATCTCTCATGGATGATTGAGATTGAAGATAGAGGAAAAATCTGTTTTTATTTTCTTATGGAATCATTAAAAAAAATGACCGGGTTTTCGTACCGGAAAATAATTAAACCGGCTGTCATTACAGTAGCTCTTAGTGCATAGTCATCATCTGTCTGAACAATTCACAAGACGCAAAAAGGTCACGTATACATCAGAAATGAGCATTTCTGGTGACTGGAAGAAGATACAGTGGGACCTAAAGACTCGTGGAACTGGGAAGATATCCGGGCTGGGGCTCGCCGAACCATTATCGGTGCCAAGAAAAACGTAGAAGACCCCTCGATATTCCATAAGATTGCCTTAATACCAATCCTGGCATGGATTGGACTGGGTGCAGACGGCGTCTCATCATCGTCATATGGCCCTCCTGAAGCGTTCGTCGCACTTGGTAACCATACCTACCTTGCAATTTTCCTCGCATTGGGCACTGCATTCACCGTTTTTATTATCTCCTATGCCTACACCCGAATCATCGAACATTTTCCCGGAGGTGGCGGAGGGTATATTGTGGCAACACACACAATAAGCCAACGGGCAGGGGTTATATCCGGCAGCGCCCTCCTCATCGACTATATGCTGACTATCACGGTTTCCATTGCGGCCTGTGCCGATGCAATTTTTTCATTTGTGCCTTCTCCGTATCAGCCGTACAAACTCGTGGTTGCATGCCTGCTCATTATACTTTTGATTGAGATGAACCTGCGGGGAGTCAAAGAGTCGGTCCTAACACTTGCACCAATTTTTCTCGTATTCATCGTTGCTCATGCACTGCTCCTTGGGTATGGGATTTTTGCTCATGCTCCCCAGATTGGCGGGGTCACCGCAGGGTTCCAGTCAGGACTCGCGGGTGATCTGGCAACGGTTGGTGTGATTGGAGTCCTTGCCATTTTCTTCCGGGCGTATTCACTTGGAGGTGGAACATATACCGGGATCGAAGCGGTAGCAAATGGTATGCAGATCATGCGTGAACCGAAAGTAAAGACCGGGAAACGGACTATGGGATACATGGCAGTCTCGCTCGCACTGCTTTCCGGGGGACTTTTCTTGTGCTACCTGCTCTGGAATATTCACCCGGTCCCGGGTCAGACCCTGAATGCCGTACTGGCGACATCAGTCTTTGGGAGCTGGCCATTGGGAGGTGCCCTTGTACTGGTAACCATCCTTTCTGAGGGGGCCTTACTCTTTGTAGCAGCCCAGACCGGGTTCATTGACGGACCCAGAGTGATGGCAAATATGGCAATCGATTCATGGCTCCCCCGCTCTTTTGCCCTCCTCTCCGAACGGCTTACGATGACGAACGGAATCCTCCTCATGGGAGGATCGGCAGTGATACTCATGATAATTTCACACGGGTCCATCATATTTCTCGTCACCATGTACGCCATCAATGTGTTCATCACGTTTTCCTTATCCCAGTACGGTATGGCACGATTCTTTTACAAAAACCGGGCAACGGAAAAGAACTGGAAACAGCATATCCCCATCCATATCATCGGCTTTATATTGTGCAGTACGATTCTCTTGATCACTATATATGAAAAAATTAGTGAGGGCGGATGGCTCACGTTATTCCTGACATCTTCCCTTGTCGGGCTTTGCTTCCTGATCCATACACATTACCAGAAAATAACAAAAGGATTAAGGAAATTAGATACATTACTCGAGGTTATACCCGCGACCGGCAGTAAAAATACCGATCCGGTAAACCCCAACAAAATGACTGCAGTCCAACTCGTGACCGGATTTCATGGGTTTGGCGTAAACACGTTTTATTCTATAATAAAAAATTTTCCCGGCGTCTATGAAAATGTGATTTTTGTCACTATTGCCGTTGTGGATTCCGGGACATTTAAAGGTACAGCTGAAGTGAAAGCACTATTAAAATCAACGGAAAACTCTCTCATAAAATATGTTGATCTTGCCCGGGATATGGGCTTTGCTTCGGATTATAGGATGGAGATTGGGACCGATGTGGTAGATATGGCAGTATCACTCTGTGAAAAGATCGCAAAAGAGTTCCCGAATTCCACGTTTTTTACCGGACAGATTGTATTCCGTCATGAAAACCCGTTCCAGAAAATATTGCATAACGAGACTGCATTTGCAATACAGAGACGTTTGCAGTATAGCGGCATCACGACAGTGATTATGCCGGTTCGTGCAGAAAAATAAATTCCGGGTATTTACGGGAGTTTTACTAGAGCGATGCGTAAAGGATGCATGAAAGTTCCGTGTTCATCAGCCAGGCGATCAAATCTATCTGGTTTATCCTTTATAACGGTGGTATTTCATCTGGGGTAATCCACTCAGATATATTGAATCGTCAAAAGAATCGTACACCCAGTCGGATATTTCACCGGTAACAGAATGCATTGAATAGAGACCGGGTTGTTTCCTCGTCCAGTTGCCGGTATCCGTTGTTTCCCCGCGGTTGAGGAAAAAATTCGTTGTAAAAAACGTCTGATTCTCGTACAAGATAATGTGTCGGTCTGAAGCCGGGGGTTCACCACCAATCCATTGACCGATGATAGGATCGGGCGTGTTACTGATGATATGCATGCCCGGCAGCTGGACGCACCCTGCTATGACTATAGAGCAAAAGACGATGATGCAAGCAAGGCTACCTAGTTGCATAGTTGACAATGAAGAATTCTGACATGTTTAAACTTTTGCCCGAAGTCCGCGATCATACCAGAATTATTCAATAATCCGGCAAGGTACTTGTTTTTTTACAAAGATTTTTCTGAATGCTGAATTATGGAACCGCTTTGCCGTCTCACTGACAGGGAATCGTCCGCTATTAAAAAAAGAGATTTGTTGGTTTCACACCATCATTCGTTTTATAAAGACTCTTCTGCTACCGTGAACTTCACTTCAAGAACGCCATTTTTAATTGAACACTTCATTGAGCCGATATCAACCGGAGGAAGTGCGGCAGTAGTGTGGTACTGCCGGTCGCCACCATCCGCATCTATGATGAGGTCATTTCCCACGACGGCGAGATTTACAGACTCTTTTGTGGCACCGGGCAGCTCGGCAATTACCATCACCTCGTTTTCTATCCGGTGTACTTCAGGAATGGGTTCTGAAGTTGAGCGGGAGGGGTATGATTCAGACCATTCGGATTGTTCAGGCAACTCATCCCCGTTCCGGATGATCACACGGCGATCGTACATCTGCGGCATACCACTCCCGAAGTTCTGCGCCATGCGGGCAAAGAGATGGTCAGCAAGTGCGTCCATCTCCCGGAATATGTCATCTGGATCCCTGTACATTTTTTTCCTCCTTTTTTTCAGGTTATTCCTTTTTCTTGGTTTTTTCCAGTTCTTCTGTAAGTTTTTTAATTGCCGGGAAGTCTTTTTTCCCGATATAGATTGCTTTCCGGAGTGCATCGGCTGCCGGATCCGGCTTTCCCTTTTTCATTACTTCGGCACGAGCGAGCGCTGCTGCTGCATTCTTTAATGTGGTCCGCTGCTCTTCGTTATAGAGCATACGCCATGCCTGCTGTTCTGAAGCTTCGATTGCTTCATGATCCAGGGATCCCCTCACATTGAGCAGTGCCGCATCGAAGTGCGCCTTTGTTATCATCATGTTAATAATTGCATCTTTGCGATCCTGCTCGCTTCGTGCACCCATAACGACAATGAATTCACGCATTGCCGCCATCTTGGCTTCCCGGACAAGCGATTCGATATCTGCGCCAACATATCCTTCGGTCTGTTTCACCAGCGCTTCGATATCCACATCTTTTGCAAGAATGTTTCCGGTTTCGCCGCCAAGATAGACTTCGAAGATCTTCTTCCTGCTTTCTTCATCCGGTGCAGGCACGTAGATGTGACGCTCGAGCCGGCCGGGTCGGAGCAGGGCATCGTCAAGCATATCCGGGCGGTTCGTTGCCGCTAATATCGTGACGTTCTTGAGTTCTTCCATTCCGTCAAGCTCTGTTAAGATCTGGGATACCACACTCTCGGTCACGTGGGATGTACCCTCAAAGCTTCCCCGTTTTGGTACCAGCGCATCGATCTCATCAAAGAAGATGATGGACGGCGATGCCTGCCGGGCTTTCCTGAAGATCTCCCTCACGCCTTTTTCTGACTCCCCGACCCATTTCGACAGCAGTTCGGGACCTTTGACCGCGATGAAGTTGCATTCACTCTCGTTTGCCACCGCTTTTGCAAGCAGGGTCTTTCCTGTACCGGGCGGGCCGAAGAGAAGAATTCCCTTCGGGGGTTTGGTATGGAGCCGCTCGAACACATCCGGGTACTTCAGTGGCCATTCTACTGCTTCTTTGAGCTCCTGCTTGGTCTCTTCAAGACCCCCAACCTGTTTCCAGGTGATGTCGGGCACTTCGACCAGCACTTCGCGCATTGCCGAGGGCTCTACATGTTTCCGGGCCTCAGCAAAATCTTCGTTGGTCACCCGCAGTGCATCGAGCACTTCGTTTGGGATCTCCTCGTTGATATTGATTAAGGGGATTACTTTGCGCAGCGCATGCATGGCCGCTTCTTTGACCAGCAGTGCAACATCGGCGCCAACAAACCCGTGAGTGGTATTTGCAAATTCCTCAATTTTTACATCGTCTGCAAGCGGTACACCGCGGGTGTGCACCTGGAAGATCTCCAAGCGGCCTTTCTTGTCCGGGATACCAATTTCGATCTCCCGGTCAAACCTGCCACCCCGGCGGAGTGCCGGATCAATGGAGTCAGGCAGGTTGGTTGCAGCGATCACAATGACCTGCCCGCGTCCCTTTAACCCGTCCATGAGTGCGAGGAGCTGGGCAACGACACGTCGCTCGAGTTCTCCTTTGGTGTCCTCACGCTTTGGAGCAATGGAGTCAACTTCATCGATGAAGATTATCGCTGGTGCATTGGCCTGCGCTTCTTCAAAGACTTCCCGGAGTTTTCCCTCACTTGCACCATAGGTTCCGCTCACAATCTCCGGGCCGGAGATCGTAATGAAATGGGCATCCACTTCATTTGCTACCGCTTTTGCAATCAGGGTCTTACCCGTTCCCGGAGGCCCGTAGAGCAATACACCCTTGGGAGGCTGGATACCCAAACGCTCAAAGATTTCAGGGTGCCGCAGCGGAAGTTCGATCATCTCCCGAACGAGCTGGAGCTCCCGGCCAAGCCCCCCGATATCTTCGTAGTGAATATCGGAGACTTCCCTCATTCCCTCTTCGGGTTTGTAGGGCTCTTCCTTGAGTTCGATCTCGGTATCATCAGTGACGATAGCGATTCCTTTCGGAGCGACTTTTGCTATTACTAAAGTAATTGCATTTCCGATCACATCGACACGGACAGTCTGGCCTTCCATGACTGACCGCCCGCGCAACACCCGTGCAAGGTACTGCTCACCTCCAACAAGCCGTATCGGCTGGGTGGGCTGGATCACCACCTTCTTGGCATACACGGCCTCGGATTTTTTTATCTTTACCCGTTCATCGATACCGGTACCAGCATTTCCCCGTATGTTCCCATCGATACGGAGGATGGAGTAGCCGGTATCCTGCGCAAACCCGGGCCAGACAACTGCGGCTGCATTTTTCTTCCCCTGGATCTCGATCACATCGCCAGAGACAAGCCCCAACTTCTTCATCACTTCGATACTCACCCGAGCGATACCCCGGCCGGCATCGTCGTGGGTTGCTTCCTTTACTGTAACTTCGGCATAATCTCGTTCTGTCATCGTAAAACACCTCATTCAATCAAGGTTTACCATAAGTTAGCGTACAATAGTATATAAAATAATTGTATGTAGAACGACACAGTATCAAAGAGAAGCGACGGTAAATTTCGGATATAAAATTGATGGGGAACTCCCCGAATTGGAGAAACAACCTGCCGTTGTTTTCCACGACCAGAATCGAATTTGGCGTGGATATCACAAAGCAAAAAAATCTGTGTTATTCCAAATCAACTTTACTTGTTAAGAAGACAAGCCAGATTTAGTCCAGAATTGAAAAAACAAGCCTTTATCTTGTCTTTACTGCAACCTGTATGCCATGAGTATAGTTGCGGATGCCAAACGAGGTATCGTCACTGAAGAGATGAAAATTGTCGCCAAGCAGGAAGGAGTCACCGAAGACTTTGTCAGGCGCGGCGTTGCCGGAGGTCACATCGTCATACCGGTCTCACCCTACCGGAAAGTGAAGATCTGTGGAATTGGTGAAGGACTCCGTACCAAGGTCAATGCATCGATTGGAACATCTACGGATATTGTTAATATTCCTCAGGAGATCGAGAAGGCAAAACAGGCCGAGCGAGCCGGTGCCGATACCTTAATGGAACTTTCCACCGGTGGCGATTTTGTCGAGATCCGCAAACAGGTCATCGCCAACACAACCCTCTCTGTCGGTTGCGTCCCACTCTACCAGGCATTCATTGAAGCAGCTATCAAAGACGGCGCTGTCGTCAACATGAAAGAAGACGACCTCTTCCGGATCACCGCCGAGCAGGCCAAACTCGGAACCAACTTCATGGCCATCCACACCGGCATCAACTTTGAGACAGTAAAGCGCCTGAAAAACCAGGGTCGCCATGGCGGTCTTGTCTCACGGGGAGGCGCATTCATGACAGCATGGATGCTCCATAACGAGAAGGAGAACCCCCTGTATAGTGAGTTTGACTACCTGCTCGAGATTATGAAGGAGCACGAAGTCACCCTCTCTATGGGCAACGGTATGCGCGCCGGTGCAATCCATGATGCAACCGATCGTGCAGCAGTCCAGGAACTGCTCATCAATGCAGAGCTTGCCGATATTGCGCACAAACAGAATGTCCCGGTCATTGTTGAAGGCCCGGGCCACGTGCCAATCGATGAGATCGCTGCAAATGTCACGCTGATGAAGCGTGTCACGAACAATAAACCGTTCTATATGCTCGGCCCCATCGTCACGGATATCGCCCCGGGGTACGATGACCGGGTTGCTGCAATCGGTGCTGCAATCTCATCCTCACTCGGTGCCGATTTTATCTGCTACGTGACTCCCGCTGAACACCTTGCCCTCCCGACTCCCGAAGAAGTCTATGAAGGTGTCATGAGTTCACGCATTGCCGCCCATGTCGGGGACATGATCAAACTGAAAAAGACCCGTGACCTCGATCTGGAGATGGGACATGCCCGCAGGGATCTTGACTGGGATCGTCAGTTTGCGGTTGCCATGAATCCGGAACGGGCAAAGGCTATTCGCAAGGAACGCATGCCAGCAGACACCGATGGCTGCACCATGTGCGGCGATTACTGTGCGATCAAGATTGTGAACAAGCATTTCCAGTTCTAATCTGGATCTCAACATTTTTTCCACGCCATAATATTTTTTATTCAGTTCATTGTCACTGAGAATTGTATAATAAATTGTGGAAGTCACTCTGCCCTTTTTATTCCAATGCTGCAATTTTAACTCAATACAGTCAAATAATCTTTCTGCTAAAATAATCCGGCACGGTGATCATATCAAACTGAACTTCGGGGGGTTTGTCCCGCTATCAACAGTTGACTGGCGTGGACGGTCGGCCTGCACGGTATTTTTCCGGGGGTGCCCGGTCCGCTGCACGTACTGCCAGAACTCCGCGATACTAGCCGGTAAAGACGAACGTGACTGCGAAGAGATCGTAGAACTTATCCGTGGATCCCTACTCGCCATCAGCGGGGTTGTCTTTTCCGGTGGCGAACCAACCGCACAGAAAGAGGCATTGCTCTCACTGGCCCGGTCTGCAAAAGCAATGGGACTTGCAGTAGGAGTTCATACCAATGGCGTTTACCCCGGCACTCTTGATGCCCTCATCAAAGAGAGACTCATCGATCATGTGGCACTTGACATAAAAGCGCGGTGGGCGCGGTATAATAATCTCCTCAAGGGAGATTATGTTAAGGATGTACAGAAGTCCCTTTCACTCTGCAAAGGAGCCCACGAGAGCGGTCTCCTTCCGGAGTTCGAAGTCGTAATAACCCTGTTCCGTGGATATGACGATGAAGTTTCCTTCATCGCACAGGAAGCCGGGAGTGTAGATATTGTACTGCAACAGGGTGTGACCGAAAGTGTGCGCCCGCTCTCTGAAGATGAAATGAAAAAAATAGCTGACGGTCTTGCACGGAGTGTAAAGATCCGGACCCGTGAAGGAGGTGAAATTGTCTATGAAGGTGATAGGAGTCGTCGGGCTGCCCGCAAGCGGCAAAGGTGAATTTTCAAAAATTGCCGCTGAAACAGGTATCCCGGTCATAGTCATGGGCGATATGATACGGGCTGCGGTAAAGAGAGCGGGGCTCGAACCCACCGATACCAATTTTGGTGCAACCGCAAACAGGTTACGCGCAGAAGGCGGCATGGATGCGATCGCTGCACTCTGTGTACCTGAAATAAAGAAGCAGACAGCTTCCCTGGTCCTTGTCGATGGAATACGGGGAGATGCTGAAGTCAGGTTGTTCCGGAAACAATTTCCCTCGTTCACGCTTATCAGCATAGATTCTTCGTTTGAAAAACGGCTGGACCGCATCAGGGCACGCGGCCGTTCCGATGATTTTGTCCTGCCCGAATCCCTGCGTACGCGGGATGAACGCGAAAAGACCTGGGGACTTTTGAATGCACTTGCAGAAGCGGATATCAACATAAAAAACGAAGGCACTCTTAAGGAGTTCTCCACTGCTGTAATTTCGGTCCTTGACTCGCTGGGACGTGATCCATGACAATCAGACCGTTTTTTTCTTCTTCATCAAAAGTCTGGGACGACATCGCATGGGTGTACGGGATCGAAGAAGCCGGATATCAGGGTTGGGAGATTGTCGCTGATGGCAATTATAAACTTGACAATCCCGAATGCCTCAAATCAATAAAAGAAGTGATTGCCAGCACGCACCTGGGTATTTCTGTGCATGCCCCTTTTGGTGACCTGAATCTTGCTACGTTAAACGATCCCATATGGCTTGAATCAATCCGGCAGATATGTACCTGCATAACGCATGCATCAGATTTTGCAGACCGGATCACCATTCATCCCGGCTATATGTCACCGGTGGGGAAACTGGTACCCCAGAAAGTCTGGAATCTCCAGAAAGAGGCACTCTGGCAGATCGGAAAATGCGCTACAGAACATTCAGTTGTGGCATGCGTTGAGAATATGATCAGTGTTAAAGAATTCCTCTGCCAGCTTCCTGAAGAACTCATTGGCATGACCGAGGGGATTGAAGGAATTGGGATGACCTTTGATTTCGGTCACGCGAACACGCTGGGTAAAGTGAACAGTTTCCTACCCTATGTTAAAAAGGCCAGCCATATGCATATTCACGACAATCACGGCATGTCGGATGAACACCTGGCACTCGGAGACGGGAACATCAACTGGAGTGTTGTGGGAAAGACGGTCGCAGCAAATTATAATGGTATAATCGTTATCGAAGGACGTTCTATTGAAGAGGCTAAAAAGAGCCTGCCCGTATTCCGGAAGTGTTTTTTATGAGTGGCGAAACCCTGCATGTCTATTTCCTTGGCACAGCCGGTGCCCTGCCAACGCCGCAACGCAACCCACCCTGCATCATGATACGGCGCGGTACCGATACCCTGCTTTTTGACTGCGGGGAAGGTGCCCAGCAACAGATGATGAGAGCGCGGTGCGGGTTTCTGGTCAATGCGATTTTTGTCACCCACTGGCACGCAGATCATTTCCTCGGCATATTTGGTCTTGTCCAGACCATGTCATTCAATGGGAGAACCGAACCCCTTACCATCTACGGGCCGGAATGGGTGCAGGAATTCGTCACAACTCTTCGTCAGGTAACACGTTTCAATCTGAAATTTACGATCGACGCTGTTGAACTCACGCATGGCTCATGGGTGCGATTCGACGGGTATACCATCACCGCGTTTGCCGTGAGCCATGGCATGCCGGCACTGGGATATTCGTTAGAAGAAGATCCCCGCCCGGGCAGGTTCGACCGCGAAGGGGCGATCGCTCTCGGGGTTCCCCCGGGACCGCTCTTCGGCCGGCTCCAGCGCGGGGAAACGGTCACCATAGGAGTCGAAGGGCAAAAACGCGAGGTGAAACCCGAAGAAGTACTCGGTACCCCCCGGCCGGGGCGCAAGATTGTATACACCGGAGATACACGGGCAATACATACAACTGTAGGAGAAGTTGCCTGTAATGCTGATCTCCTGATCCATGATGCCACCTATGATGATTCTGAGGCTCCCCGGGCAGCAGAATTTTATCATGCCACGGCAGCCCAGGCTGGAGAAGCAGCAACCACCCTGTCTGCCCGTACCCTTGTTCTCGTCCACACAAGCTCGCGGTATACTGATTCACAGGCTCATATCAATGATGCAAAGAAACAATTCTCCGGAACAGTTGTATCGCCTAATGACCTTGATATGATTGAAGTGCCGTTCCGGGATTGAACATAAATTCTCCTTTTTGTGCTTTTTTTTGTCTATAACAAGTAATGTAGTATTCCGAATAGGAGTTACGCAAAGACAAGTGTGATATCCTGAATTCATTTCACTCATTTGCAGAGAGGTAAAACCCTATCTGATGCTTCAAATTTTTTAGATTTACGAGGGTGACTCCCTCACACTCCCAGAGGGGGAGGCAGCCCAAGGGGTGTACCCCCTTGACCCCCAATTAAAGTTTTCAAATAACATTCTTGCCCAGCAAGGCCTCGACGAGGCGGCTGTGCGACCCCCGAAAGGGGTTGGCTTGCTCATATTATTGAATTTTTTGTGAAATGATTTCGGGATAGGACAAAAAGGAAAAGTGGAAGATAAGAAATCTTTTCTTTAATAAACATTACACAATCATCCTGTGGCAATTTTAAATTCCGAATGATAGTTTTCATATAATGTGCACCGACAAGAACAATCATTATTTTTAGGTTATCGCCGTGCGGACCTTTTTATGTTTTCTCTGATTTAACGATCTCAGCTACCCTTCCCACGCGACCATCTTTGAGTCGTACTTTTATTCCGTGGGGATGAGTTTGTGAATTGGTTAAGATCTCCTGAACAATGCCACGGGTCTTTTTTCCACTGCGCTGATCTTCCTTTAAGATGATATCAACCATGCAGCCGGGCTGGATGGCCAGACGGTTTCTTCCCTCATTTTGGTTTGGCATTGTCATAAAGATATTCCGAATTTTTTAAGGTGAAATGAACTCATCGAGTCAATGGGTGGAGTAAAAAAATTATGTGGGGGATACCGGCTCATTCGTACCCATATTACTCTCAAGCGTCCCTTTCATAACTGTCCAGCCATGATTCTCGCCAAACATCAGGATACTGATTTCTGCCTGGTATTCATTGAACTGTGAATCAAAGATCTTCCAGCTGTTCTTTCCCTGCAGGGTTGAGGTGATACTAACAGATGCATTCATCGGTGCCTGGTAATCTGCATACACCGGAATAAGATACCGATAGCATGTCGGGTCTCCACTTACCACAGTGCTTTTGGCAGGGCAATTTACTTTTTGTATATCCTGAACCGGGCGGAACATAACACCCTGTTCAATGGGTGACCGGGTATTGATAACTTGTTTTGAACCACGGTTGATCGATAGCCTGATGGTAAACGGATGGGATGGGCTTGTCTCTTTTGGAGGGATAATTGCAGAAGTGGTGATCTTTGCTAGTGTTGCTTTTCCGGTATCAAACAGGGTAACTTTCCAATCCGCCGGGCGCCCCTCAATTTCCTGGGCACTGTATTGTGTCACAATCGGGGAATTTCCGGTACTATCAGAAGGAACCGGAATGAAGAGCGTTACATTGTCAAGCCGGGAATCGGTAGTAATCGTGCAGCTGTAGTCATAAGTACTGGATAACGATGTCCGATACGCTTGTTCCACAAATCCTGTGTAGGACACAATGGCAACAAATGCTACCAGAAGAACAATAATCAATCCTAATGTGATCCTGATGATCTTATCCATTTTTTTACAACCCCCTATCCGGCATGCGCACGGGTATCATGTTTCAAATCCCCGATATTTGCTCCTGCCAGAATTCTTTTAATCAAATATTGTACTATTCAGATTGAATACCTGCCGCAGAAAAGTATCTGCAACCGGTCTGCAAAGTAACGTTCAAAGATCATCACACCTTTATGGTTATGAAAAAAAGTGATTACTATGGCACCGCCTCCTACTCTTGTACTTCAGAATGTCACGTTACCTTCAGGGCGTGTAGCGGATATTTCACTAGCTTCAGGGAAAGTTTCCCACGTGGGTGCGTATAAGGGTTCTGCGGAAAAGTGTGATTGTCGGGGCTGTTTTGTGATCCCGGCCGCTGTCGATATGCACGTTCATATGAGGGGCGGTGTGCAATCGGCAAAGGAAGACTGGGCGAGTGGAAGCATGAGCGCGATAGCTGGTGGAGTGACCGTTGTTGTTGATCAGCCAAACACCATTCCCCCAATCACGACTCCTCATGCATTGGCTGATCGTGTACAGGATGCAAAAAGCCATTCGTACTGCAATTTTGCCATCAATAGCGGGGTGACTCCTGATACTCCATTAGAATCCTTATGGGACGCGGGAGCCATGGCATTTGGTGAGATCTTTCATGCCCCTTCCAGTTATGGTGATGCGATTGACGGTGTTGCACTGGAGGCGGCATTTGATCGAATTCAGAAACTTGGCGGACTTGCAACTATCCACGCTGAACGTATTGGCCTTTCTCCCGATACAGATCTGGTATCGCATGGTCTTGTCCGCCCTGCGTTAGGTGAAGCAGAAGCTGTTCGTACCGTACAGTTCCTGAATCGCAGCGAATGCCGGCTACACTTCTGCCATATGAGTTCTGTCCGTTCGGTTGATGCAGTTGCGGGTTCGGTGGAGGTCACTCCCCATCATCTGTTTCTTTCGCAGGAGCAGTTCAATAAAACCGACACTTTTGGGAAAGTAAATCCCCCACTCCGTACTGAAATGGAGCGAAAAGCGCTCTGGGAACGATGGGGACGGATCGATGTCATCGCATCCGATCATGCACCCCACACAAGAGAAGATAAGATGCAGGATTTTTCCAGCGCACCTTCAGGGATTCCAGGTGTTGAAACTATGGTGCCCCTTCTTCTTGCCCAGGTTATTGCCAAAAAGATCGATCTGGCATCAGTGATTGACAAGACTTCGTATACCCCTGCCCGTCTGCTGGGGATTCCCCGTGCAGGATTTGAGGTGGGGGACCGGGCTGACTTTGCCATTTATTCAAAAAAACCTGTGCAGATTCAGGGCAAGTCGCTACACAGCAGGTGTGGGTGGACGCCCTTTGAAGGACATAAAGCCATCTTTCCCAACATGGTGGTGATGAACGGTTCTGTTGCGTATCTTGGAGGGGAGTTCTCCCGCCAGGAACCTATCTGGTACCCGGGAAAAGGTTACAACAGTTCTCACTGACAAAATGCTGGGTGAAAGTATCACCTTGCCTTGTCCGTTTTGTCCCCTCCCCAAGTGCTAAATATCTTTGAACACGATGTATCTGGTGCCGATACAGCGCAGCCATAGGTCCCCGGGTGATCGATTGACAAGCGTCTGGATATGATCCATGGGACAACCCGGTTGCGCGACAGGCATACGCCCGGCAAGGGTTTAAACACAGGTGAAGAACGGCAGCAGCCACTGGTGATCCATGTGCGTTTATGCCGGGCAACATTCTCATTAGCAGATTTCCTATGCCCGATATCGCGGATGCTCTTGTGGAAGAGCGGAACGGTACGATTATTTCTCTTGATGTTACTGCCGGCTCAAAAGTCGAGCTCTTTCCTGCAGGATACAATGAATGGCGAAAAGCTATCGGGTGCCGGGTTACGGCACATGCGCTTGAGGGAAAGGCTAACAAAGCCATCATTACCCTGATTGCTGAAACACTCGATCTACCAGCATCATCGATCAGTATCCAATCCGGTGCAACATCATCCCAGAAACGTGTGCTGGTCATGGGTGTTGCGAAAAACGATATCCTTTTACGGCTCAATTCGCAGAATCGATGAGTGAGTTACTTTTTTAAAATGTCCGGGGAACATCGAAATTTCATTCACACGGTCAATACTATCAATTATTCACCATTGACTTTTCTGGTGTGTATAAGAGCATGCCCTTTAAGTAATTTTACAGGATATATATATCGTATACCTATGATCAGGCATTTCATTCATCGCATGATACATGGGGGTGCGTTTACATGTATTCACCGGATACTACCAAGTACCTTATTCACATCAGCCTCGCAGCAGAGGGGGTGGTCGAGAAACCTGATGTAGTTGGTGCCATTTTCGGGCAGACTGAAGGGTTACTCGGCGAAGACCTGGATCTGAGGGATCTTCAGAGAACAGGACGTGTTGGACGAATTGATGTCCAGATAACGAGCAAAAAAGGCGAGACCAAGGGTGAGATTTTGATCTCTTCTTCTCTCGACCGTGCGGAAACGGCAATCCTTGCCGCATCGTTAGAGACAATAGACCGTGTCGGTCCCTGCGTAGCGCATGTGGTAGTCGAGTCGATTGAAGATATCCGTGTCAGCAAGCGAAAGATGATTGTAGAACGGGCTAAGGTTCTGCTTATCGAGCGGTTTGACGATGGCACTATCGACAGTGACGAGTTGCTGGATGATGTCCGTGAGAGTCTCCGCATGGAAAAGATTGGTTCCATAGGTGAAGAGAAAGTGCCAGCAGGTCCCAATGTGCTGGAGTCCGATGCGATCATTGTCGTTGAGGGCCGGGCAGATGTGCTAAACCTTCTTCGCTACGGTATAAAAAATGCTGTTGCGGTTGAAGGAACGAATATCCCAAAGACTGTTGTTGAGCTCTGCGAGAAGAAGACTGCCACTGCCTTTTTTGATGGTGACCGTGGTGGCGAATTGATCCTGCGGGAGCTGTTACAGGTTGTTGACATAGATTTTGTCGCATTCTCGCCCAAAGGAAAGAGTGTCGAGGATATGACCCGAAAAGAGGTCATCAAGACCCTGCGCAACAAGGTGCCGGTGGAATATGTCCGGGACCAGTACTTTGAAGATGCCGCTGAACTTCCGGCCGAACTTCGCATCGCTCGGGGCAGTGTGGATGAGTCAGATTCTGCAGGCAAAAAGACCCGTCATACATCCCCGGCAAAGCGTACCGCTGACGGCCCAAAAGGGCCTCTTACGATTCGTGATCATATAGATGATGTAAAAGGCCACAGTCTAGCCCGGTTTCTTACCGATGATCTGACGGTCGTAAAAGAACTGCGCCCGGATGAAGTTGAAAAAGCGATTGATACTCTTGATGGAACGGTTAGTGGTCTTGTCGTTGATCGCCCGGTAGATCAGAAACTGCTGGACCGGTTGGTCTGGAAAGGTCTCTCCTATGTAGCGGCGAAAGACTTTAAGGGTGTAATTAAACGACCTCTATCAATCCAGTTACTGAAAATGGGTATGTAATTTACCCCCACGCAAATTTATTTATCCTGCATAAAACCATGTTACTGTCTGGAGTGATAACATGCACAAAGAGGAACTGATCAATCTTCATAAGATGCTCGCTGAAGTCAAGGAGTATTTTGAAGAGATCAATCCTGAACTGAAATTTTCCCAGTATACATCATTAAAGATTACTCCATCCCAGCAGCACAAGAGCAAGATGGAGCACAAGTACGCGATATTTGTTCTCGGAACAGAAATTGCCAATGCGATGAAAGAAGTCGATTATTCCTCTTCCAGCCGTATATCAGCACGCATGAAGGAGCTCGCCGATAAGACTCTTAAAGAGATGGATGAGTCGTAATTCCTCTTTTCAATACTCCTTTTTTTAATATCCGCTCGTGCTTATATGCGATTTTACGATGTGTTGTTCTCTCTGTGTCACTCGCCGGTTTTCGTTTTAAGCCATGATGATATGTTGAAATCCCATCAGGGCAGATAATCGCATATGCAGTATTTCACGGATACCGAGAAACACATTGATCTTAAGGAAGTGAATCGGGCAATTGAGACTGCATTTGCTGATCATGGAAGAGGGGAAGTGCAGATGCCCCCGAAATTGTATGTTACTCTTCCTGAGGGGGACTTCCGGACAATGCCTGCGTATCTTCCTTCCCTCTCACTTGCCGGAGTAAAGGTTGTAAATGTGCATCCCGGTAACCCGTCCCGCGGTCTTCCAACGGTGATGGCCCTTACCGTGATTCTCGATATCGCAACCGGTGTTCCAGTAGCAATTCTCAACGCAACAAAACTCACTGATATGCGCACTGGTGCAGCAGGTGCAGTTGCGGCAAAATACCTGTCTCCAAAAAAAGAGGTCGTCCTTGGATTGATAGGTACCGGGAGACAGGCGGAAGCACAATACCAGGCAATTTCTCACGAACTCGATATTCGTGAGATCAAATGCTGGAGCCGGAATTCCCTTAACGCAGAAAAATTTGCACGGGCAATTACCGTTCATGATGTCCGTAGCGTTTCTGTAGAAAAAGCCTGTGACTGCGATCTTCTTGTTACAACAACTCCTTCGCGCGCACCGATTGTCAGGAGCGAGTGGGTGCAGGAAGGAACCCACATCAACGCCATAGGTGCTGACGCGCCCGGTAAACAAGAACTCGATCCACTCCTGCTCAAACGGGGAATTGTCTTTGTTGATGATATGGCCCAGGCTGTTCACTCAGGTGAAATTAATGTCCCCATCAGCCAGGGGATTTTTTCACCACAAGAGATCGCAGGTACGCTTGGGGAAGTTGTCATCGGGATGAAACAACGCAAGAGTCAGGATCAGATCACTATCTTCGACTCCACGGGGCTTGCAATCCAGGATCTGGCGATTGCGGCGATCGCAATGCGAAATAGACGGTCCATTGACCTTCCGTTTCCTTAAAATCTGTTCTTAAAAAAGTGCGGGAAGAGAATTCTCACTCTTCAGGTTTTTTTGCGTGTTTCTTCCAGATCTGTTCACGATAGACCGGCCCGCTGTTATAAGTACAGAAGGGGATAAGGGTTCCGTCAGGTGTTGCATAGTGTATACAGCACCGCTGGACCCGGTCAAGGTCATAATTATACCGGTCCATAAAATGCATAGTACCAATGAAGAGTGCGTTCCAGTGGAATTCCCTGAGCGCATCAAAGTTCTGTCCAATCAGTGTTTTTCCAATGATCTTCCAGAATTCGGCAGTGCCACCCTGCTCACCCTTTTGCACGGAATCATGCATGTTTTTTACACCCTCTAACAATGCCTTGTATTTGTTGATGGCGCCGCCTTTTTTGATAGTCTCTGTCATCTGTTCGATCGATGCAAAGAAGCTCTCCACATCCACCATCCGGTTTACCGGTACAATTCCTGTTTCCTGGACGAACACGTATGTGGCAGCACCGCAATGGGGGTGAGCGGTGAAACGCACTTGTGGCTTTCCTGTGTACGCTTCAACCAGATCGGAGAATGGAAGAACACATGGTATCGGATAAAAATCGTCCTTTTTTATAATTCCCTGTGTCTGCTCTTCAATATCAGCCAGAACTTCAGGAATAGTGATACGGGATTTTTTAATATCGTCATCACTTGCTGCACCGGTAAATGCCACCGGCTGGAAATTCACCCCACGGATAACCGATATGTTATCTACCGCAAACCTGATGATATCCCCAACCTCATGATCATTTTTACCCCGGATTACTGTCGGCACAAGGACAATTCCTAGTTTTTCCCGGTTTAAATTCTCCACCGCTTTTTTGTGAATCGCTAAAAACGGATTGGTTTCTGGGGTTACACCATCGAAATGCAGGTATACCGTGTTAAGCCCGGCATCCTTCAGTTCCCGGGCGTACTCCGGTTCCTTTGCAAGACGCACACCATTGGAGGCAATCTGCACTTGGGGAAAACCGACCTCTTTTGCTTTTTTTATGATCTTCGCCAGATCGGCTCTCATGGTAGGTTCTCCCCCGGAAAACTGTACTGCGGGAGCAGGGACCGGCTTTTGATCCCGAAGAAGCGTTAACATCTTAACAATTTCATCGAAAGAGGGCTCATAGATAAATCCGCAGGCACGTGCATTTGCAAAACAGAATTCACAATCCAGATTGCAGCGGTTGGTGAGATCGATATTGGCAAGCAGTGTCTGGGAGTGGTGATTATTACAGAGTCCGCAGGAAGAGGGGCAGTTTTCTGGTGGAGCTGTTTTCTGGGGATTTGATACTCCCGCACCAATGGCACTATACTTTTCAAACCGGTGGTACATCACGGGATCTGACCAGTAGAGATTCTTAAAATCTCCGTGTTCTTTGCACGTCCTTTTCAGCCAGATCTTTCCCTCTTCTTCTACGATCTCCGCATCAAGTACGGTATTGCACGAGGGGCAAAGAGTTCGGGTCTTTTTTATCATCATTAATATTCACCGGGTACTCACGTTTTTTAGTTATCCCGTTGTGAGTTACCTTAATGTTTTTATCTGCTCTTTATTAGAGGTATTGGAGTGCACCATTATTAGTATCGACTTCTTCATAATACCGTTGCTTTCTGCAATCTGGATCATGCTTCCTGCATATATTCCCAATCCGATGGCTGCTCTTCTCGGAGGAGGCACTCCTATTGACTTTGGAAGGAATTATTCGGACGGTCATAGGATTTTTGGGGATGGTAAAACGTTCCGTGGCCTGTTTTTTGGGGTGCTCGCTGGCATAATTACCGGCATACTCCTTATCTGGCTATCGTTAACATTTACCTTAACCTTCCTCCCCCAGCATACTCTTACATCGATATTGCTCCTCGCGCTTGGAGCCCTGCTCGGGGATCTGGGTAAGAGTTTTCTCAAGCGCAGGTTGGGAAAAGTCCGGGGTGAAAAGTGGCCGATTGCAGACCAGCTCGATCTGGTCATCGGGGCATTTATCTTAATGCTCTTGTTCGATCCCGGGTGGCTCTTTGCATATGTTACCCTTCCGATCCTCATCATTATCGTAATCCTCACCATTGTCCTTCACCGTGTGGTCAATATTATTGGATATTTTATGGGAGTCAAGGAGGTTCCATGGTAAACCCTATTGCAGCACTGCTTATACAATACAAGGCAATTGAGACGGGTGACTTTACGCTGGCATCCGGTGCAAAAAGTACGTATTACATTGATGTGAAGTCAGCAGTAACCCATCCCGATCTGCTCAATGCCATTGCGAGAATCGTTGCAGAGTCGCATGAATTCGATGTTGTAGCGGGTGTGGCTGTCGGGGGCGTTCCTCTCGCTGTTGCAACAGCGCTTGCCGCACAAAAACCGTATGCAATCATTCGGGCAGCAGAGAAGAGTCATGGCAAGAAAGAGATGATCATTGGGACCGTCCGGAATAAGCGGGTCTTACTTATTGAAGATGTGACCACATCTGGTGGATCTGCGCTGTACGGTATCCAAACCCTTCGCACAGCTGGGGCAAAGGCAGATCGTGTTGTCACCGTGGTGGACCGTGAACAAGGGGCAGAAGCGCTGCTCAGTCAACAGGGCGTTGAGTTTCTGCCTCTTGTCAGAGTGAGTGAACTGCTAAAAGAGAAGCAATTTTTACGGTAAGCGTACATTAGAGTGGGATAATGAAGGTACTTGTTGTGGGCGGGGGAGGAAGGGAGCATGCAATAGCATCTGCACTCGCCCGCAACGGAAAAACGGCACTGTATTCTGTGATGGCAAAGAAGAATCCCGGAATTTCAAAACTTGCAGTGAAGGTCTTATTCTGCAAGGAAACTGATGTACCCCGCATCGTTGCTTTTGCACAAGAGAACGGTATAGAATATGCTTTTATTGGTCCTGAATCCCCGTTAGAAGCAGGAATTGTTGATGCATTGGAATCAGCCGGGATTTCCTGCGTCGGGCCATCCAAAGCTGCGGCACGCATTGAAACTGATAAAGGGTTCTGTCGCCAGCTGATGGAAGAGCATCAGATCGACGGGTGTCCTAAGTACCGGCTTTGCCAGAACAGTGCAGAAGCTATTGCGTTTATCAATAACCACGATGGCGATCTGGTGATAAAACCTATTGGACTCACCGGAGGAAAAGGCGTCAAGATTATGGGTGAGCAGGTGGATCGTGCGGGCGCGATTGCATATGCCGCACAGATCAAAGGCTCAATCATTCTCGAAGAGCGTCTTATCGGAGAAGAGTTCACCCTCCAGGCCTTTGTTGATGGCACTCACCTTATTCCCATGCCTCTGGTCCAGGATCACAAACGGGCATTTGATGGTGACACCGGGCCAAACACCGGAGGCATGGGTTCGTATACCATGCCTGACCATATGCTTCCCTTTGTCACGAAAGCGGAGTTCGATTGTGCGTTTGGGATAATGCAGGCAACCGTTGAAGCCCTGAAGAGGATTGACCATCCCTATAAGGGAATTCTTTATGGTCAGTTTATGAATACTGCCAACGGTCCGAAAGTGATAGAGTTTAATGCCCGGTTCGGAGATCCCGAAGCAATGAATGTTTTGTCACTGCTCACATCAGACCTTTCAGAAATCATGGTAAGGATCACCAGTGGGACTCTCAACTCTGCTCATGTCACGTTTGAAAAGAAAGCAACAGTCTGTAAATATCTGGTACCGGAAGGTTACCCCGATGCTCCTCATGCCGGGGATCCAATCCGAATTGGCGATACGAACGAGGCTATTATCTATTATGCAAATGTCGAAGAACATGACGGTTCGCTTATCACGCTGACATCCCGCACACTTGCATTCGTAGGTATTGGTGATATGTTAGAATCTGCCGAACGCATTGCAGAGAATGCAGCTGAATCAGTCAAAGGTCCCGTGCGATATCGAAAAGATATCGGTACAGAAAATTTACTGAGCCAGCGTATCGCGCATATGAAGGAGTTACGATGAATAAGGATTTTCTTTCAATTCTGGATATCAGCAAAACCGAGCTGGAACAGATACTATCTGAAGCAAAACGTCTTAAAACGTTAAAGAAACAGGGAGTGGTTCACGACGTCTTGCGAGGAAAAAATCTCGCCATGATCTTTGAGAAGTCATCTACTCGTACACATATCTCGTTTGAAGTTGGTATGAACGAACTGGGTGGCCATGCCCTGTTTTTAAATGCTCGGGATATGCAGATCTGGCGGGGCGAAGAGATCCGGGATACTGCACGAGCAGCCTCCCGCTATGTCTCCGGCATTATGATACGGGCTTACAAACACAGCACCATTGAAGAATTTGCCCGGTTTGCTACAATTCCCGTGATAAACGGGCTCTCCGATCTCGAACATCCCTGCCAGTTACTTGCAGATATCATGACGATGCAGGAACATTTCGGTTCGACTAATGATCTGAAAGTAGCATGGGTTGGTGATGGCAATAATGTCTGTAATTCACTCATCCTCTCAACAGTTCTCACCGGGTATTCTGTTACTGTGGCCACCCCTAACGGTTACGAACCATCAGAAGAGATCGTAAAAAAGGCCCGTTCACTTGGCGGAAAAGTGACCCTGGTCAAAAGTCCTGAGCAGGCAGTCAAGGATGCGCATGTTATTGTTACGGATACCTGGGTGTCCATGGGTGATGATGCGGAACGGGAAGAACGTCTTAAGACCTTCTCGGGTTATACGGTTGATGCAGGACTCATGCGACACGCTTCACCGGACGCACGGGTGCTCCACTGTCTTCCGGCACACCGGGGCGAAGAGATCGCCGATGAAGTCATGGAAGGCGGCCAGAGCCTTGTCTGGGATGAAGCTGAAAACCGGTTGCACGCCCAGAAAGCATTGCTCGTGCGATTGCTGAAAAATTAAAAATAGTTTTTTAGGTGTTACTTTTCAGTAACGAATTTATTCAGTTCATCACGCATGTAGGTCTCAACTTTCTGCATGACCTCAAGTTTACCCCGGAACGCGAGGAGATCCCGTTCATCTCCTTCCATATTGGCAAATTTGATCTTCTCTCTTCGGTCAACAACTTCCACATCGAATTTATTCGAGATATCTAAAATTATCTTCTGGGGGACTCCCGGGGGGACAATAATATCAAATAACTGTTCTTCGTCGGTCATAAGTATCTCACGTAATTCACTTTCCTATTTTGATTCGCCGGCTCATAATACATGGGCCCCCGCGCACGCCACCGATTGGATTTTTGGGCTTTCCAAGCGAGTTCATGCAACGGCCCATCAAGGCCGCGCCCCGTGCAAGTCCGTCATCTACAAAGACAAGATGGTCACGGGGATCATCAAAGAGTTTGCGTTCGGCGATCCCTTCAAGGATATATTCCGGCTTTCTTCCGGAGATCGCAGCCCGGCCGGTGAATCCTATAGAGGAATTCTTCGGAACAAGTTTTTGTTCAACTGCTACATCTACCAAGCGTAAAGCCATTTTGGCGCAGACACGATCAATGACTTCGTTGAGGGTTGCAAGATTATGTTTTTCATGGATCTCTTTTCCAATCTCGAGCAGTTTACCCAGATCGCTGCTGTTTTCACCACAATCACAGCCAATCATCGCAATGCCGGATTCCAGTGCCAGTTTTGCATTGACCGGAACCCTGCCAAACCTGTCACGTTCCGCAGGAACAATCCGGATATCTATATGTTCATGGCACCGGTCAACAAAATCATCGATTACCCTGCGGTTCCCCCCTCCGAACAGCCCTCCCGTTACGCTGTGTTCACCAAAAATGTCAAGGGCAGTACCTGTCCTTTGCTGCACAAGACCGGTTCCCCGGACAATTGCATCAGGAATCGCACCGGCAAGGCCACAGAAGTTCCCCACCGTTTTTGCAAATGGATTTGGATCATCACGTCCCACATCACTTGTGATCCTACCATCAAGTGTAGTGCCGAAGTCGATCGATACACAGGGATTACGGAAATCAACCGGTGTCCATTTCGCTCCTTCCTTAATTCCTGCCATAGCAAGTTCGCCTTCCATCTCGTTTGCGACCATCTCCACACCCGTTGATCCCACCGGGGGTATGACACCGGCTACTGCGCCAACAAATACAACCTTATCCGCAAAACTGAATGGCTGGAGTTTCTGGGGCTGATTTTCTTTTGACATGGGAGGAGTCATCTTGCGGGGTGGGACACCTGCAACAAGACAGCCGTTTGCAAGTGCAATGACAAAATCACCGATTTGATCCGGTGATTCCATCTCGGCAACCACACCCGTACTCCGGACAACGAAATCCAGTTCTTTTAAAATATCCAGATGGGCATCCTTATGGCACTGGAGTAGGGTATCCCGGACAAGCTCGGTAACCGCCTCCCGGGTGAGTTCAGTTCCATCAAGTGTAGCTCCAAATATTGTTTCTCCGGGTTTTGGGGGACGGATGTCGCGGCTCATGCTGACTGTTTTGTGTATGACATAGGACATACCGGTTTCAAGGCTGACGCCAGTAAGGATACACTTCGTTGTTGTGTTTCCCATTTCAACGGAAGCGACGATAAAATAAGGCTTGTTTTTGTACTCAGGGAACTGCATCCCCGCTCCATGGGTTATTGATGGGGGGGGTGGACTTTCCACAATATGGGGTTTTTGTTTAATAAAGCGGGAAAAAAAACTGGCGCACATGTTGATCGAGTCTTCAATGCGGCAATCCTTATAATTTTCGATTTTGTTGCAGGTGTCAATCGCCGGTGAAAAGATTCAATTTTCACCGGGATCGGATAGTAAAAAATTTGCTGGCTTGATTGTTTACTTCTGATACAGTATTTCTCTTAACCGTCATTCTGTATTCACAGAACTTTTTCTAATAAAATCTTCCAAAAAGGGTTACTTTTTGGTTTTTGGAATATTCCTTGTTTTTCTGGTGTGGACCATACGTGCCTGAATACCAAAATATTGGGAGACGCCAATCGCATGGCACTGATCAAGTGATGTGCTGTCAAATGAGACCATATCCTCAGAATAGATGGCATCCGGTGAACTGCGCCCAAGCACGCGAACCGCACCCTTATAGATCACGAGATCCACCTTACCATTGACTCGTTCCTGTGTTGTGTCAATAAATGCGTTCAACGCTTCGTACAATGGCTCGTATATCAGTCCTTTGTAGGCCAGCTCCGACCATTTATCATCCACCATTCGCTTGAATATCAGTTCCTGCCGGGTAAGGACAAGAGCTTCAAGATCCCGGTGTGCGGTGAGGATTACTGTGGCTGCCGGGTGTTCATAATTCTCCCTTGCTTTTATGCCGAGAATGCGGTCCTCGATCATGTCATTGCGACCGACCCCATGCTTTCCTGCACGTACATTGAGGTACTGTATCAGATCATAGCCCTGCATCTTTTTGCCATTCAGTGCCACTGGGACGCCCGCCTTGAACTCCAGAGTAATTTTTTCTGGTTTTGCCGGCGCTTTTTCAGGTGATACTGTCCAGAGGTAGATTTCTTCTGGTGGATGATATGCAGGATCCTCTAGTTTTCCTCCTTCTATGCTCCGGCTCCAGCAGTTCTCATCCATACTCCAGGGTTTGTCCTTTTTTACCGGCACTGGAATTTTATGCTTTTTTGCATAATCGATCTCCCAGTCTCGGGTCAGGTTGAGTTCACGAATCGGTGCCACAACTTCAAGACCTGCACTGCGGATGATAAAATCAAACCTAAGCTGGTCATTGCCTTTACCGGTACATCCATGTCCTATTGCTTTCGCACCTTCTTTTCGTGCAATCTTTACAACTTCCTCAGCGATAAGAGGACGGGCAAGCGAGGTTCCCATAGGGTATCCCTCATAAGAGCCATTCGCCTTGATCGCTGGGAAGATGTGGTTGTTCACAAACGCTTCGCGTGCATCAATAGTGTAGTGCTTATCAGCAAATTTTTTCCCTTTTTGTGTGGCGATGTCGATCTCTTCATCCCGCTGACCAACATTTACAGCAACAGTGATGACGCGATCATAATCATATCGTTCTTTTAAAAGGGGGATGCAGATGGAGGTGTCAAGCCCTCCGGAATATGCAAGGACAATAGTACCTTTTCCCATGGTTAACCTCTTGTTGAATACTGAAGTACCTGTTTGCGGTTTCAGCATATATTTTCAGGGGGATTATGTATGGGAAAATTGCATTAATCGCAAACATTTTCTTTGAACAATTGAATAACGAAAAAAAGGTTGTTCAGGCTTTTTCCTGAACCTTTGCATCGTTGTAAAATTAAGCAATTACAGTAATTGTTCCGGATGTTAAGGGTTGGAATGTTGTTGAGTATTGGTATGCGCCTACTTTGTCAAAGGTTACTTCGTAAGTTTTTCCGTATGGGATCTCAAACATGCCGAAGTTTTTTCCATTCGCAACGTAGTTTGCCTGTACGCCATGGGGGTACATGTCATCCTTATTCGCCCAGATTACCTTAGTACCCACCTTAACGGTTGCATATGGACCATTGATCATTCCCAGTTGCCTGTCAAACGTGATTGTATACGTTGGCACTGGTGTTGGTGTTGGTGTTGGGGTTGCAGTCACATTTGCAGTCTTGTTCACAACGACAACAATAATTTCCTTTGTCGGTACGGGGGTTGGGGGAACCGTTACGACTACAGTGGTAGGAACCGCGGTAGGTACTGGTGTGGCCACAGGTTTTGCAGGCTGGGATGTGCATCCCGCGAGCAGGATCCCGATGAACAGGATAGCAAGAACAACAAGAATTTTCTTCATGCATCTTTTTTTGTTATTTCGGTATATAAGTATATTCAATTATTTTGAATGATTCTTGTAGTACACCCGCTGTGATCTAATGATCAGATGCCCTTCATGATATCATAAAAAAGGGAATATCGGGGGTTTTACGCCGATATCACTTCAAATAATGGCTGATTGGTTCAAGAGTCATCTTCTCGCGCTTGATCGCATCGATGGCAAGAGCAGCCGCACGCGCTGCCTGCAGGGTCGTAATATAGGGGATTGAGTAATCCACTGCCGCACGCATGATTTGGTAATGATCCTGCCGTGACTGGCGATCCTGCGGAGTGTTGATGATGAGACGTATTTCTCCGTGCCGCATCATATCCAGCACATTGGGTGAACCTTCCTGCACTTTTCTGACCAAGTGCGCTTCAACTCCTGCTTCGTAGAGATAATCGACAGTACCTTCTGTGCCGTACAGGGTGAGCCCGAGATCGCGCAACTGTCGTGCGATCGGTATTGCTTCATCTTTCTGCTCGATATTTACTGAAATGAATACATTGCCTTTCCGGGGGAGTTCATTGTCAGCAGATATACACGCTTTATAAAATGCGAGTCCGAAATCATAGTCAATACCCATCACTTCGCCGGTGCTCTTCATTTCAGGTCCGAGTATAGTATCAACACCCGCGAGTTTGTTGAACGGTAGCAGTACCTCTTTGACAGCGACATGCTTGATTTCCCGCTCTTTATGGCCAAGATCGCGAAGCTTCCTGCCAACCATGACTTTTGCTGCGATTTTCGCTACCGGGAGTCCGGTAGCCTTTGACACAAACGGTACTGTGCGGCTTGCGCGCGGGTTTGCCTCGAGAATATAGACCACGTTGTCTTTTACAGCGAGCTGGAGATTAACAAGCCCGATCACGCCAAGTCCCAGCGCAATCTTCCGTGTGTAATCGCGCACCGTCTCAAGCACTGATGCAGGGAGAGATTGCGTGGGGATTACGCAAGCCGAATCCCCGGAATGGATTCCTGCCTGCTCAATGTGCTCCATAATTCCACCGATAAGTACCTCTTCGCCATCACAGACTGCGTCAACATCAAGTTCGATGGCATTCTGGAGGTAGGAATCAATGAGAACCGGATGATTCTTTGCGACACGGACCGCCTCTTTGATATAGGTTTCAAACTCGGCCAGATTATGGGCGATTTCCATAGCCCGTCCTCCAAGAACGAATGAGGGACGAACCAGTACCGGAAAACCGATCTTTTCTGCTATCTCACGTGCTTCTGCTTCGGAATAGGCCGACCCATTTGCCGGGCTGGGGATCTTGAGTTTATCTAAAAGCACGCTGAACCGGTCACGATCCTCGGCAACATCCATCGCATCCGGGCTCGTACCCAGAATTTTTGTGTGAAGACCCAGACGTTTGATCTCTTGTTCAATGGGCATTGCAAGGTTGACTGCATTCTGCCCCCCGAACTGTACCATTACCCCATAATAATTATCCTTTCTGAGAATATTGACGACATCCTCAAGTTGCATAGGCTCAAAGAAGAGCCTGTCCGAAGTGTCGAAATCCGTAGAGACGGTTTCAGGATTGTTGTTGACGATATGGACTTCCACACCTTCTTCTCGCAGGGATTGGACCGCGTGGACTGTGCAGTAATCGAACTCGATTCCCTGTCCGATTCGGATTGGCCCGGATCCAAGTATGAGTACTTTCTGACGATCGCTGGGAATAATCTCGCAGGTACTCTCATTAGTTGAGTAGAAGTACGGTGTGCTTGCCGGAAACTCGGCAGCACAGGTGTCTACCATCTTGTACGAGGGCAGACCTGTGATCTTCTCTAACTGCTCTCCACTCTTACCCGTAATCTTTGCGATCTCCGCATTGGAAAACCCGAGTTTTTTTGCGGTCAGGATATCTACCGGTTCGCTGTGAATTGCGAGATGCTTTTCACAATCAACAATGTTTTTTATCTTCTCTAAAAAGAACGGAATAATAGATGTAAGTTGGGCAATCTCTTCAAGGGTGAATCCTAGCCGGAATGCATCGAAAAGGCAGTGAAACCGCTCATCAGTGGGGCGCGAAAGGATCATGCGTACCTCGCTGGGACTGGTATGACTGAGCACATCGGTATCGAGCGACCGCTTCGCCTTCATGAATGCTTCTTCCAGGGTGCGCCCGATTGCCATAACCTCTCCTGTGCTCTTCATAGAAGTGCCGAGTGTACGGTCAGCACCTTTGAACTTGTCAAACGGCCAGCGGGGTACTTTGACTACGATATAATCGATAGTGGGCTCGAATGAAGCCGGAGTACAGCCGGTCACGGTATTCATGATCTCATCGAGCCGCATACCGATTGCTATCTTTGCTGCTACCCGTGCAATTGGGTAGCCTGTTGCCTTTGACGCGAGGGCCGAGGAACGTGATACTCGTGGATTTACTTCAATGACCCGGTAGTCGCCATCCCAGAACGCAAACTGGACATTACAGCCTCCCTGTACATCCAGTGCCCTAATAATGTGAATCGCTGAGCTCCGCATCATCTGGAACTCGTCATCACGCAGAGTAAGGATAGGGGCAACGACGACACTTTCCCCGGTGTGAATACCCATTGGATCCACATTCTCCATACCACAGACAATGATACAGGTGTCGGTTGCGTCGCGCATGACCTCAAACTCGATCTCTTTCCAGCCCATTACACTTTCTTCAATGAGCACCTGGTGGATGCGGGAACGGGAGAGCCCAAGTTCAACGATCCGGACCAGTTCCTCCCGGGTGCGGGCTATGCCCCCACCAGCTCCACCGAGGGTATACGCGGGCCGTACAACCGCAGGAAGGCCGATAGTCGTGATTGCATCTTCAATCTGGGTGAGGGAGTTAAGTACCATACTTTTCGGTACAGGTTCCCCAATACTGATCATGAGATCGCGAAACTTCTGGCGGTCCTCACCTTTGTAGATCGCTTCAAGCGGGGTTCCGAGAATCTCTACACCTTTGAGTGCACCCATCTCGGCAAGTTCAACCGTGAGGTTTAATGCAGTCTGTCCACCCATTCCGGATAAAATCCCATCGGGCTTTTCTTTCTCAATGATCTTTGCAATGATATCTGCACGCAGCGGCTCGATGTATATCTCATCAGCCATATCCGGATCGGTCATAATCGTTGCAGGATTGGAGTTGATAAGAACGACTTTGATACCTTCTTCCCGCAATGACCGGCATGCCTGTGATCCCGAGAAGTCGAACTCCGCTGCCTGTCCAATCTGGATGGGTCCTGACCCGATCAGGAGGACCTTTTTGATGTCTGATCGCTTGGGCATCAGGAAATCCTCCGGTATAGCGCATCAAAGAAATGTGCTTCAGTATCTCTTGGTCCCCCGTGTGCCTCCGGGTGGAACTGGACGGTGGTCAGTTTGAGATCCTTGTTCTCAAATCCCTCAACAGTCCCATCGTTGACATTGGTATACGTGACCCTGCAGCCCTCAGGAAGTGAATCTTCATCGACAGCAAACCCATGGTTCTGGGTAGTAATGAAAATCCGCCCGTCTTTAAACCTGACCGGCTGATTTGCGCCACGGTGACCGAACTTGAGCTTATAGGTATCTCCACCGATTGCGAGTGCCGAAACCTGGTTGCCCATGCAGATCCCAAAGATTGGGAGTTGCCCGAGCAGTTCACGGATGCAGCGGATGGCATGCGTAGCCTGTTTGGGATCTCCAGGTCCGTTGCTCACAAAGAGTGCATCCGGTTTGCAGGTAAGAATCTGATCGGGGGTTGCATCGTGGGGGAAAACGTAGAGATCACCTCCGCGCTTAGCAAGGCTCGTAATCATGTTCTTTTTTATCCCGAGATCGATCACGGCAATACGTTTTCCTTTCCCTTCGACACGGTATTGTTTTTTGCAGGAAACTTCGGGTATAGGAGTAATATCAGTAATCTGGGGGGTTCGTTTTGCAAGATTTACTGCATAATTCCCATCATCGCTTCCGACAACGAGTGCAGCCCGCATGGTTCCGTGGACGCGGGTTTTAATAGTGAGTGCACGGGTGTCAACACCACTCATGCCGAGAAGACGGTTCTCTTCAAAAAATGATCTGATGGATGGGCTGGCGGCGGGTTTTTCACAGATCTCTTTTGCAATGCATCCTAGGGCACAGACTTTATCATTCTGGAAATTTTGTATGTCGACCCCGTAATTCCCGATCTGCGGAAAAGTGAACATGAGGATCTGGCCAAAATAGCTCGGATCTGTTAGAGATTCCATGTATCCGGTCATCTGCGTATTGAACACGAGTTCTCCTGAACACTCCCCTTCAACACCAAACCCATTTCCAATATAAAATTGCCCGTCTTCGAGACCCAGAACCGCCTTCATGATTTCCATATATTATGAAACTGAATAGTTATTAACGATAGTGCAGGTGACAGTTGTGTATGAAATATAGCATTTTACAGAATAAACCCGCTCGAAGTAAAGTGGTATATTCCTGTTGCATTTTGTCTTCTCTCCTAATTCATTACCAGACAAAATGTGCTATGACGGATATGAATAAAAAGGAGAAGTGTCGATATTCACATGTCGTAAAAAGACGAGGTGAATGAAATGGGAACACAAGGCAGAAAGATTGTTGATACAGATGTTGATGAGCTGGTTAAGCTCCTTAACAAGGCTTTTTCTGATGAATGGCTCGCGTACTACCAGTACTGGATTGGTTCTAAGATAGTGCGTGGCCCCAACAAGGAGGCTGTTATTGCTGAACTAACTCTTCACGCAACTGAGGAGCTTGGACATGCAGTCCTGCTTACCACACGGATTATCCAACTCGGTGGAACTCCGGTAACCAATCCTCAGCAATGGTTCAAGCTCACCAACTGCGGATATGATGCTCCCGATGATCCCTTTATCGTTAAGGTGCTTGAACAAAATATCAAGGGTGAACAGTGTGCTATCAAGACCTATAATAGCCTGCTTAAAAAGACCCGAGACAAGGATCCGGTTACTTACAACATCATTCTTGGCATCCTCCAGATGGAAGTCGAACATGAAGAGGATCTTCAGGCACTGCTCGAGGATGTCAACATTATTATGAAAAATAAATAATTTTTTCCCCTCTTTTAGAGAAGTAACGCATTTTTTGTTTATTTTAGCGGCCTTTTTCTCCGCAATTAGTGGTATGAAATACTGTATTCATAAGGCTCTGATGATTGGATGTTGTGAGCTTAATCCCCATAATTAAATACTATTTACCGCAATTTCCCTGTAACAGATGGAGTCTTTTATGGGTATTGAACATGTCAGCGGGAAAAAAATGGGCAAGGTCATGCTCTATGCACTGAGCACCTGTGGATGGTGTAAACGGACAAAAGAACTGCTACGCGAGATTGGGATTGAATTTGATTATACCTATGTCGATCTCCTTGAAGGAAAGGAGCAGGATGAGGCAATGAACGCTGTCGAACGGTTTAATCCTTCAGGTTCGTTTCCCACCCTCGTTATCAATGATAAAAAAAGCATTGTAGGTTTCAAAGAGCAGGAAATCAGGGAGGAATTCCGGTAGATGACACTCATTGAGATCAAACCTGATGATGTTGTAGCAACCTATCGTATTCTGCAAAAAGAAGCTAATGATAGCGGTTACCGGTTAAATCCGGATGCAGATTTTACAAAGAATCTTGTTGCCGGTCTAATGAAAAATGAGCGGCGTTACGGGTACCGCGCCTGTCCCTGCCGGCTCGCAACCGGGAAAAAGGAGCAGGATCTCGATATAATTTGTCCCTGTGATTATCGTGATCCGGATCTCAATGACTTTAGTGCATGCTACTGTGCGCTCTATGTCAGCGAAGAGATCGCTTCTGGCAGGAAAACGGTTACACCTGTTCCCGAGCGTCGTCCCCCACGTTCAGAGCGCGGAAATCAAGCGATAAAACAAACGTTCTCTCTCACATCATCACCTGTTGCTGCTCTTGCATTTCCTGTCTGGAGGTGTAAAGTCTGTGGTTATCTCTGTGCCCGAAATCAACCGCCGGATATCTGCCCAATTTGCAAAGTGACCAAAGAGCGGTTTGAGAGGTTTATATAATTTTTTAATAACCTTACATATCCACTCTTGTCACTACGCCATGGATCTTATCTGATGGCAGCTTGTAGAACTGGACAACAGATGGAGAGAGGCGCTTGATTGCTGCAAAGATACGCCATACAACATGGGTTGTAATGATATCTTCCATGCCATAGAAGATCGTTTTCTCATCGATCTCAGCCTCTTTTAAGATCAAACCGATATCTACGATCTCCATATAGCCAAGATATATCTCAAAGATTGAAAAGCCCCTTGCAATCTCCCGGGTGACTCCCCAGGTTACCCCAAATGGCTGTTCTGTTCGTATGATTGAGATGATGATATTGTCATCATAAACGATATTATTCGTAAACATGATGCGGGAAACATATTGTGGCAATTTCCGGAAGTCCCGGGCAAAGAATAATGCCGTACCGGAGATCCTGTTTACCGAAGGGTAGACCATATTAAATTTGACTAAAAAATCGTCAAGGGGAATAGGGCTTAAGGCAGCGGCGAGTTTCTTCTGGCCGTTAACATAAATCATGATGATACAGAAGGGGATGAACGCGATCAGCAGGGACCAGTAACCCCCGTAGGGAATCTTATGGAAGTTGGCGAGCAGGAATACAACGGTTATAACAAGGATAGTAACTGCTACTAGGGATTTTACAATCTCCCCGCGGAGGACGAGAATCCAAACAATAAGGATAGCGGTAATTGCCATTGTGCCGCTTACTGCGAGACCGTAGGCATGCGTGAGGTTATTCGAAGATTTAAAGATCACAATGACAAAGAGAACCGCAAAGAGCAACGCCCAGTTCACGATATCAATATAGATTTGAGAGCGAAGTTGCGGTGAAGTATATTCGATCCGTAAAAGCGGCAGGATGCGAGTGGTGATTCCCTGGTACACAATGGAAAAGATCCCGGAGATCATGGCCTGCGATGCGATAATGGTCGCCGCGATACTCAGGAGCAGGAAGGGTATATACAGGATTTCGAACTGGAAGAAGATCATCTCAAAGAGGATGTTGTGAGCATCGGGATGCGTCATCAAAAATGCACCCTGACCGAGATAGTTCACTGCAAGAGCAATAAAAACAATATACCATGCCTTGACAATTGGCTCCCTGCCAAGATGCCCCATATCTGCATACAGCGCTTCGCCTCCCGTGGCAACAAGGATGACGGAAGACAGGATTAAAAATCCCTCAAGCCCGTGCGTGATCAGGTAATTGATACCATACATCGGGTTGATCGCAAGCAGGACCTGTGGTGCGAACCAGATAGCAACAAGACCCGCACCTGCGAGTACGGCAAACCAGATGACCATGACCGGCCCGAATGCCCATGCTACTCGTTCACTTCCCCGGGCCTGAATGGCAAAGAGACCGATCGCGATGATACCCGCAAGGAGCATCAGCAGTACCTGGGGTGTATTTTCTAAACCTGGAATGAGGGTGATACCTTCCACCGCAGAAAGCATACTGATAGCCGGGGTTATCACACTGTCTCCAATGAAAAGAGCAATGCCGACAATGGAAAGAAAGGAAACAAATGCAATCTGGTTACCGGATTTTAAGAGCGGGAGCAGGATCTCCTTGAGCACGATTGTCCCACCTTCACCTTTTTTACCGAGATGCATTGCGAGATAGGTGTATTGAACAGTAACAAGAGTTGTCAATGTCCAGAGAATCAGCGAGAGAATTCCCATAATATTTTGCGGCGTAGGGGGAATAAGAAGAAAAATAGCAGTAAGCGCGTAAATCGGACTGGTTCCGATATCACCAAACACCAGTCCCATGGACTTGACGACTCCATGCAAAGAAAAAGAAGCGTGCGCCATTGTTTATTACCTGTCGTCGGAAATAGGGTATAATGCTTTCTCTTTTACTGCCATGTACATGTATTCCGGCATAGTGTCAGTCCTCAATTACTGATGACATGGTATGTCCCTTTCTCTCTTCCGTGTACATGCGGTAACTGGTAATTACGAGCACAATGATGAGAGGGCCCAGTACAAAACCGGCAAGCCCCATGGTCAAAATTCCCCCAACAATGCCAATGAACATGATCACCGGGTGGACTTTTACTCTTCTACCTACCAGAACAGGGCGGACGTACACCTCAGGGACAAGTGACACGATCAGGTAACCTAAGAAAAAGAGGATCAATACTCCACGGGTATCACCGATAGCCTGGGCATAGGAACCAATGAGAATGAACGCGACTGATGATCCCATAATCGGGATGAGTTCACAAAATGCAGCAAAATATGCATAAAAAATGATATCACCATATCCGAGCAGATAAAAAACCGGGATTGCAATAAAGAAAGTAAGGACTGCTATCGCAATCTGGACATAGTAGATTGCGTATAATGTGTCCCCAGTGGCATCGGAAAGCCGATTGATATATTTTTTCAATGATACAGGCACATGCTCAATAATTTTCATCCTGAGTTCTTCCCCTCGTAAAAACAGCATGAAAAGGGTGAAGAAGAAGACGAACATCTTGAAAAGGATAACAGGGAGGTATGTGATCAACGTTTTCTGGTAATCGACAAATAGTCCTGTACCTTCCTGTAAAAGAACAGACAGCGATGTCTTACTTAACGGGACTCCGTACGACATAGGATTTGTCAGGGGATTGTTGAGCCAGTTTCCGATCGTTGTAAACATCAGAGTTAGTGTACTGGAATTTGCAGAGAATATTGCAAGGGTGATAAGTCCCATAGCACTAAAAATCCCCAGCACCGCAAGAGTCATCAGTGATGCTGAAATCCATGGTCGCATATGCAGTGAAAGCCGGTGATGAAACGGGATTAACACAATTGCTAACGATGCCCCGAGGAGCACCATATCCATAATTGACCAGAATACGGCAAAGGCCAGGATAATGAGAATGAATAACAGAATTGAAGGAAACTGATCTGCACGTATCCGGATCATGAATGAATATCTATTGGTAAGGATAGGGAAATAATAACTACGCCTGATTATATTGACATCCTCTTTTACAAAAAAGCGATACCCATAACACTAATAACCACCCAATCACCTTGGTTATCAGATGAAGCGCATCGAGCATATCGCCATGATCGCGCACGACATGGGACTGATTTTTGAGTTCCTTGGTGTCGTATCATTCCTGCCGTTTCTGGTGCTCGTTATCTTCCGCGAATGGAGTCTTATCCTGCCGATGGCTACTGCGCCGGTCGTCTTCCTCCTGCTGGGATATGGGATCTCTCACATCCCCCACCGCGATCTCGAACCCTCTTCATCTGTCACTATTGCCGCAGTCGCTCTTTCATGGCTGGCCATTGCACTTATCGGGGCACTCCCATTTGTCTTTGGGTTGCATATGAGCTATGTTGACAGCGTTTTTGAGGCAATGTCCGGTTGGACAGGCACCGGGTTTACGATGATCGCTTCTTTAGATACAACGCCCAAAACTCTTCTCTTCTGGCGCTCATTAACGCAATGGATTGGCGGTATCGGGATTATTGTGTTTGGCATATCCCTGCGCCGCAAGACCCGCACATCGTTATTCCGGCTCTACCGTTCCGAAGGACGGGAAGAAGAACTGGTTTCCGCATCTGTATCATCCAGTCGGCGCATGTGGATGATATATCTCGTCCTGACCTTTGCGTTCACCGGGCTAATTATGCTTAGTGGAATACCGCTTTGGGATTCGCTCAACCTCGTCATGGTTGCAATAGCTACCGGGGGGTTTACGGTCCATGCAGGAGGACTTGGCTATTACAATAATCCGCTGCTTGAAGCCCTGCTTATTCCGGTGATGCTTGCGGGCGCAATTCCGTTCAAGGTCTTCTTTTTCCTGTACCATGGAAAGGTTATCAATATGCTGCGGGACCCGATAGTAAAAATATTGTTACTCATAGCCCTTGTGGGATCTCTCATTACATCACTAGATCTTTTTATTTTCGGAAACCTGCCCATCACGACAGCATTTCGCCAGGGTGTCTTTACTGCGGTTTCTGGCCTGTGTACCTGCGGCCTCCAGAATTCAAACCCCCATTATTGGGCGGCAATTCCGATTGCTGTCGTTGCTATGATGATGTTCATCGGAGGAGCCATGGGCAGTTCTGCCGGAGGTGTTAAAGTAAATAGGGTAATGCTTGTCTATGATGGAGTGAAATGGTGGTTCCGGCGATTCTTTGTAAGCAGTCGCGTAATGATCCCCTTAAAATCCGGAGGGCACACTCTCTCAAAAGAGACCTCTGAACTGGCGATATCAAAAAATCTGCTTGTTATTGTGCTCTATGTTATTACCATATTTATTGCAACCATCATCTCCCTTCATTTGTACATTACTTCATTCCGTCTGGAAGAGGTTGTCTTTGAACTGGTTTCTGCGTTGAGTAATGCAGGGCTCAGCGTTGGTTTCATCAGTGCTGCAAGTCCGATCTCGATAAAATGGATATTTATCCTCCTGATGTGGCTGGGACGGATTGAAATCGTACCTGTGATTATCATTATTATTGGTATTGCAAAAGAGATTGAAATGGACCTGAGCAACTCTCCCCATGGTCAGGATCATTTACCCCGGAATTAATGAAGATGGCAAAGGAACATTTTGCCCGTGCCATAACCCCCGGCGGTTTTGATCCCTTTCTCCTTTGAAGATGTCAGGAATCTTATGGTCTTTACCATCATTGAGCAGGTTCTGATAATCCTGTATTTAACAAAAAAAACTACTGGCATGTTTTCCTGAAAGAATCGTCGATACATTTAAAAAAGTAGGAGAGCCGGATTATTTTTTCATCCCCATTATTAATCAGTCTCCAGCGCTAACAGTAATGGCATAACGGTGATTGATGGCAGAGATCAGGATCGTCGGAACAGCGCATGTATCGCAGCAAAGTGTCGATGAAGTACGGGGAGCTATTGACGAATATACGCCGGATGTTGTTGCCATTGAACTCGATCCTTCACGCTATGCTGCTTTAAAAAAGCAGGGTCGTGATCCGTCGGTCAATGATGTTCTTGAAGTAAAAAATTTCAATACACTTCTTGTCCAGTGGCTGATGGCATATCTCCAGCGCAAGATTGGATTTGATGTCGGCGTTGAGCCTGGCGCAGAGATGAAAGCGGCGATAGAAGAGGCAGAAAAACGTGGTATTCCTATCAGTCTTGTTGACCGTGACATACGGTTAACTCTCCTGCGGTTCTGGAACGCGATGGGTTTTTTAGAAAAAATCAAGATGATCTGGGCATTGGTCATCTCGATTGCGGAAGTGAACAACGGACAGGAGATCGATATCGAATCGCTCAAGCAGCAGGACATAATTGATATGGTCATGGTGGAGTTCCGCAAATTTTCCCCAAACGGTGCCCGTGCGCTGATCGATGAGCGGGACGCCTATATTGCGCACCAGTTAGTCCTGTTAAAAGTACAACGTCCCGAAGGGCGTATTCTTGCGATTGTCGGAGCCGGGCACCGGCAGGGTATTGAAAATTATCTCGCAAATCCAGTGAGTCTTCCCCCATTCGATTCACTCACGCGGGAACCCAAGTCATTTCCCTGGGCAAAAATTTTCGGTTTTACCGTCACTGCATTGTTTGTATTCTTACTCGCTGCAATCGCATTTTCCGGTGTTGGATGGGGTGTATTACTCTATGCTTTCCTCTTCTGGGTGATAATTCACGGAGTTCTCGCTGCAATCGGAACACTCGTAGCGGGAGGTCATCCCTACTCTGCCCTCACCAGTTTTGCCGTGGCATGGATGACTTCATTAAATCCCATGCTCCATTCCGGCTGGATAGCAGCTTTTGTCGAAGCAAAAGTTAGAAAACCACCTATGTCAGATTTCCGGAAAATCTATGACGCGCAATCACTCACCGAGATGGCCCGTATTCCACTCTTCAAAGTGGTACTGGTAGCTGCCCTCACCAATCTTGGCAGTCTGCTGGGAACGGTCCTGTATTTTATCTTTGTAT
This sequence comes from Methanoregula sp., assembly GCA_041645055.1. Lineage (GTDB taxonomy): Archaea > Halobacteriota > Methanomicrobia > Methanomicrobiales > Methanospirillaceae > Methanoregula. Next base: position 52,152 of record JBAZQT010000009.1, read on the forward strand.
TTCCCGTGCTTGGGATTGATCCGGGTGTTGTAATCTCTACTGGTATCCAGAATATGTGGGTATGGATCACTCACATCCTGTAATTTTTGGCTGTATTACCCGGCCCAGAATTTTATTTTTTAATAAACCGGAAGATTAAAAGGAGTTCTTGTCAGGTTAAAAAACTATTATCAGAAATATTCACTCACATCGCATTGTGAGTTGAATTTTGACCTTTCTTAAAAAAAAAAGAAACCAGAATTTCTTACGTCAACGAAGTAAACCGGTATGCTCCTTTTGCGATAGTAATTTCGAAGCGTGCACCTTTGCCGGGTATGCCGTTTTCAATAATCGTAATACCGGTAATAGAAAGAATCTCACGCGATAAAAAAAGGCCCAGCCCGGTATTTTTCCCAAAACCCCGGGTAAAAAGTCGTTTTTTATCTTCAGATGAAATCCCAACACCATCATCTTCACAGATCAACGTAAGATGACCGTCAGATTCCTTTGATGAAATTCGGATGGTCTTTAACTGGTCACCCCCATAACGGAGAGCGTTGTCGATCAGGTTATAAAACACCTTTTCAAAAAGAGGATCAGCAAAAATTTCAAGGTCGGTGCGGTCAACGTCAACACGGATTTTTTGTACAGGCAAAATAGCTAACGCTTTTTGAATGCTTGCATTCACGTTCTGCCATGCAGGGGCCGCAACACCCAACTCCTGATAATCTCTTGTAAACGTGATCTGGTTTTCGATCGCATTTGCGGCTTGTTGCTCTTTTTTGATATATCCGGAGAGTGTTTCCGGTTTGTCAATTACTCCCTTTGATAGTCCGAGATACCCTTTGAGTACCATCAGTTGGTTGAGGATATCGTGCCGGGTGATGCTTGAGAGCAGATTTATTTGCTTGTTTGCCTGCCGTAACGCATCTTCGGCGCGTTTACGCTCAGTAATGTCCCGGATGGAGAGGAGGATTGCAGGGGTTTTGTTAAAATTAATAACTTTTCCAATGCTTTCCACCCAGAATTTGTTTCCTTTTGCCGAGATTATATTATACAGCGCAAGATATGCATCATGACCTTGGGATACCTGCATAAAATCGGTGGTGACATCCTGACGGGACTCTGGTGCGATAAATTCTATCACATTTCTTCCAACAAATCCTGCCGGATCATCCGCTTCTATCGTACGAGCCGCTGCATTGTTTGCAAAAAGGATAGTACCCTGTAGATCAAGGATCAGGATGCCGTCAAGGGCATGCTCAACAAGAGACCGGAACTTCTGCTCGCTTTCGAGCAATGCGGACTCTGCCTTCTTCCATTCAGAGATGTCAACAAAGGTCTCGATAAAGACTTCCTGCTCGTTCAGGTTCGCACGGGAAACTGACTTGATGATGGGGATAGGCTCACCGGATGCATTCAGCAGGACTCGCTCGGACCGGTCCATGTGCATCCCCTTATCCGAGATTGGACAATGGCCATTCGCGGCAGGGCAGATGAAATGATGGCAGACTTTACCAAGAACATATTCGGCTGAGGCACCGAACAATGCAAGGGCCGAAGGGTTTGCACTGAGGATAGTGTGCGTCTTTGCATCAACAACAATCACACCCGCAGGAATGGATTCGAGGAGTGTTTTGAGGTAGTTTTCACTTTGGTGGAGAGCTTCTTCAGCTCTTTTTCGTTCAGTAATATCACGATCTATGCCACGATATCCAACTATAGTTCCATCAGCTGCCCGAACAGGTTCTCCGCTGGTTTCAAGGATTACGATTCGACCATCTTTATGCAGGTTGACATTCTCCAGCCGTACTATCGGTTTTCCGGCAGATGCGATTTCGGCAAACTGCCTCCTGATATTTTCAGTCTTTTCAGGAAGCATGAGATCGAAACAGGTTTTCCCAATCACTTCTTCCGGGGTATATCCGAGAATTTCCTGAACCTGGGGGCTTACGTAGGTATACCGATCATCCCTGTCGACTTCCCAGATCATATCACGGGTTGTCTCAACCAATGCACGGAATCGCTCCTCGCTTTCCCGTAAAGCCGCCTCTGCCAATTTTCGACCGGTAACATCTTTGAAAATCCCCCGGGTATATTGCGGCTCCCCGTCTCTCATCCTGCAGTTTGCAATACCTTCAACGTAAACTTTATTTCCATCACGGGTTTTGAAGATCGCATCGATAATCCCCAGATTTTCCCCGGATATAACCTTTTTGAATGTGGTCGTGCAATGGTCGAGACTTTCCGGATGGATGATATCGAAAATACGGATTTTCTCAAGATCCTCTTCCTTGTAGCCGAGTGTGTTCAGCCATTTTTTATTGACAAACAGAAAACGACCATCAGGTGCAACGCTTTGTATGAGATCATTGGCATTCTGGAGATCGTGGTAGCGCTCCTCGCGTTCAAGGAGATTTTTTTTGGTTTTTCTTATCCCAATACATTGTTTGAGAATGTGTTTGAGTTCAGTAAATACGATCTGGAAATCCCCTCCTTTCTGGAGGTAAAAATCAGCCCCGGTATTCAGGGCTTTTATGACCACTTCTTCCTTACTTCTCCCCGTGAGCAGGATAAACGGTATGTCCCCATAGTGTTTACGGACCTGCTGGAGAAACGCAATGCCGTCAATTTCCGGCATAAAGTAATCAGCCACTATAGCATCGTATTGGCGGGAAGAGAGTGCCGTAAGTGCATCCTGTGCGGACGATTTCGTATCAACAGAAAATTCGGCTGAATCTTCGAGAACGTTTTTAACTAGTTCAAGGAGAGCAGGTTCATCATCCACATACAGCAGAGAGATCATATTACATATCAGATTTCAATGAACGATTATCAAAGACTGATTTTGTGAATGGATAATGCTTGTGATTTAGGCATGTTTTTTCCTTCAAGATCTGCCGTGATAATTCCCTTAAATAACAACTTTGCTCCAGATCTTCCATCAATGCCTTTGAACAATCGATATGCATTAAAAATGAACCTCCGGCACTTCAAGGGGGATTATTTTGTATGCAAGGATAATGGAGAGAAAATGATTTTTACGGTGAAATAAGAGGAGGCACATTTGAGATCACTAATTGCTTGAAACCTCAAAAAAATGCGCTCATTTTTAAGGATCGTTCATAATTCCTTATACCCGAAATTTTCTGACGATATAATCCAAAATGAAAAAAATATGTAAAAGATTTTTTCAATTACACTGTATTTTTTTACCGAATATTACTGAATTCTATTTGTGACTTCCGGTTTGGGCAGGTACGGGATGAGGGAAGCAGCAATCTTTGCAATATCCATAGACTGGAGGACCACTTTTCCCGGACCGGTAAGTGTAGTGACAAAGAGTCCTTCACCCCCAAAGAGTGCAGTAGTGATGCCGCCGGCAAGAGCGATGTCATAACCAACGGTCTTATCAAAACCAACCACAAGTCCCGTCTGCACTTTGATAATCTCACCCGGTTTTAATGTCATCTCAATAATATCCCCGCAGCAGTGCAGAAAAACAATGCCTTTACCACTCATGTGCTGGAGGATGAACCCCTGCCCTCCGAACAAACCTGCCCGTAGTTTTTCTGTCAGGGCTATGTCTAATTCAACGC